>CANJIC010000222.1 GCA_947474205.1 Planctomycetaceae bacterium
GGACACCAAAAAATTCCCATGCAAGCGAAGCGCAAGAGACCGACACGGAAATTGTGAACGTGTCGCAACCTGCCGCAAGCGCGGTCAAAATTCGCGCGCTCAGTTCGCCCTCGTCCTCCCATGAAAGTTTCGCCAGCGCCAAGGCAACGCATGCAGCCTTGGCGCGAAATCGCGGCGCGTTGTTGGCCACTGAACGCGGCACCATTGCCCACTTGGTGGCGGAAAGTATGTACTGGAGCGACAACTGGAATCCGCAAGCGCCAAACTTTGTCGAGGACTTGGTCGCCAAGGCGCGTGCGCAATTTCCGCAACGCCAAGAATCCGCCATTGAGCAAGTGGTGCGCGACACCATTGCGCAACTCTCCAGCGTAGAAATTAAATCCATGCTTGCCAAGCCCGCGTCGCATGCGGCCGTGTTCAACGAGCGCAAATTTGTGCGCATGTTTGACAACGGCGGCGTGCAAGAAGGCATCATTGATCGCGTGGAATTAATCGCGGCCACTTCGCCCAATCAGTCCGCGCAGTCTGGCCTATCCAACCCACCTGGTCTGTCTAGCCAGTCTGGCAAGTCAAGTACATCTGGCCAATCCAATCAATCAACCAAGTGGCACAGCGCGCGCATTATTGATTTTAAAACGGATTCCTTCAACGCCGCCACGCAAACGCTCCAGCAGTGGAAGCAGGAGCGCGCGCAGCACCACGCGCCGCAACTCAGCGCCTACGCGCGGGTGATCGCCGAGGAGCATTCCATTGCGCTTGAAAATATTTCATTGCACCTTGTGCTGTTGCACGCCAACACCACCGTGCAAACGCAATTTTTACCAACGCCCACTGATTGATAGCATGGTTAAAGTTACGCAACCGTAATGCATTGAACCCAAGGAACCAACCATGACCGACTCCGCATCCCGCGACGCCCACGCAGAAACCAACGCCCATCACGCATCCGTGTGCAAAGCCTGCGCGCTTTCTTCTGCCGCAGGCACATCTGGTTCTTGCCAAGCAGCTGAGCGACTTGCGCGTGTAGAGCTTGGCTTAAAGCGACTTCACCTTGCGGTGTGGATCACGTTAGTCGTCTTGGTTATTGTTCTGGCATTCGTGGCAGGTCAGCGCACGCAATCCAAAAATGCCATGATGCAAGGTCGCCCAAATGAAAATGGCAACATTGGTCGGCGCAATCCACTCGGGCCAAACGGCATGCCAGGTTCAATGCGCGGCATGAACGGCAAACCAAATGGCAACCCAAACGGCAACTTTGAAGTTCGCATTGAACGCTATGAAAATGACAACGACGACGGCCCAAATGATGACCAACAAGACGGCGACCGCGATTATGGTAAGCCAAAGAAACGCATGAGCAATGATGGCGCACCAAACCAAAATTTAGACAAGCCACCTCAGCCGCCAATGCCACCAACTGGCGCCAAATAAATTTCAGCCACAACTCCAAGACGGCGGCGCGAAATAAATTTCAGCGCGCTCGTGCGCAACTCATCAAAATCCACTTGGCTGTTGTCATCCACAAGCGAGTAAAACCATCGCCTGCGCGGCAAAGTTTGCCAGCGCGCCCGCTCGCAACTCACCAATGCACTTGGCTGTTGTCATCCACCAGCGAGTAAAAACCCTCGCCTTCGCGGCGCAGTTTGCCAGCGTGCACCAAGGCTTCCCACACGTGCATAGGAAATTCGCGTGGAGGAATCATGGCGTCAATCTTGTGTTGCGCTCCGCCGCTCATGGGTCCAACGCCCAACTTGCTTTCGGCGTCAAGTTGCGCAAACTTCACGCGGCGTCGGAATATCTTCAGAGCGCTTTGCATTACGGACGCATCCACCGCCACGGCGGCTGGCGCGGGCGCAACCACATCGTCCGCAACCTCTTCGCCACGCAAGCGCGCTGCGACTCGCTTTAATTCCTTCACGTCGCGCCCGCCCACCAAACGCATAATGGCGGCTGGGTCCACCTTGGCCTTCAACAGCAACTTATGCATGGCGCCCCAATGCGGTCCCGCGCTGGCCGCATCGGCGCCTTCAATAGCGGCAACTTTGGCGGTGATTTCATTCAACAATGGTTGTGCAAGTGGGGGCATTGGTTCAGCAATATATCGCGCCGATTTGACCGCGGGGCGCTTGTTCAATCTACAGAATCTGCGTGTGACACATCAGTCCACGCAAGTGCGTTTCATTCCTGACCAAACTTTGCGACAGTGCGCAACCCCAGGTCTGCCGTCCAATTGCACGGTGGCAGCTCTGTGGGTAACGCAAAGACGCAATCACTCATCTCCGTCTGCGACTTACAAAGCCAGCCAAACCAAGCAGTGCCACCGCGCCAGGCGAAGGCACCACGCCAAAATACATATTGTCAATCGTGGCATAGACATCTGTGTTTGGTTTAGTAGCCACCAGCGTCATGCTGGCAATGGAGGCGCCGGTGGAAATGAATCCAATAAAGTCCGCCGCGCTTTTGCTGTAGCCAACGTACGCCGATCCATCGGTCAGAGTCACTTTAATTCTTGCCGTGATGACTTCGAAATACCAATCAGTGGCGAAAATATTTCCACCAACGGACTTCACTCCAGGATTGAATGTGAACGTGATAGGGGAGTTGGAATTGTTTGTTGTGACCAAGCCTTCATCGCAGGCAAAGTTGCCAGGCGAGGTCGCTGTCCAAGCGATTCCACCAGTGTTTCCAGTGATGGAACCAGCGTAAAAGCCGTGGTAATTGTTAAATGTCTCCGTGGCCACGCTGGCGCCAGACGCCACAACATCTTCGCTCCAAAAGCCAAGATCGGTGTAGCTGACAATGGCCGCGGAAAGGGAAGAAGTGATCGCTCCGCAAAAAAGTGCAGAAACCAAAATGCTCGATTTCATGAGTGAGAACTCCGTCTTAGGATGAAGTGAAAAGGGAAACGCTGCCGCAGACTTCACGCATTTTGGTTGAGTTTGGGAACCCCAAAGTGCGCTTGTTCTGCAAGCACTTCATACATACACCACACGCGTAAAAATTCCATTTATGGTTTTCATTTGGCGCCACAAATCACACTTTGTTTTTGTTACAAGACTTGCCACTGGCATACATGCTGCATTCACCTCAACACACATGTCTGCATTCATGCCAACACGCATGTTCATACAACAATTGAATTGGTTCACTTGCGCCATTTAAAAATGTCAGCGCATAAAAAAAGTCGCCGAGTCTTAAGAACTCAAGCGACTTCATGCCCCAAACTACAGGGCAACTTAGGTCAAATTTTTAGCGTCGTCGACGACTTACAAGAGCAGCCAAACCAAGCAACGCCGCCGCACCAGGCGCTGGAATTGCAGTCACACCAAAGTACATGTTATTCGCGGTGACATAGACGTTGCTGGTGCTTCCTGCTGTGGCAACTGCATTCATGGTCAAGCTAGAGATAGCCGCTCCGTCAGAAATGAATCCGACGAAGTCTGCCGGGCCATTCGAACGTGCGATGTAGGAGGACCCATCCGCAAGGGTTACCGTGATCTTGGCTTGGACGATATTAAAACTAGAGTCGGTGCCGAAGATGTTCGCGCCCACTGACATCACGCCGGGAGCGAAGGTGAATGTTGCGGCAACAGGGTTATTCGTGGAGAAATATCCCAAATCACAGAAGAGACCTCCGGGCGCAGTGGCGGACCAATTGATGCCGCCAACACTTCCTGTCAGCGGTGAAGCGTAAAAGCCGTTGTATGAGTTGAAGGTTTCTGTGGCCA
>CANJIC010000223.1 GCA_947474205.1 Planctomycetaceae bacterium
ATCAATGGGCGCCTCAACTGACGTCGTGCGACTTATTGGCAACAGCGGTATTTGCCGTGGCAAAGAGCATTTCTCACGCCATTTTGAACAGCGACAATCCTTCGCATGAGGTGCTATTGGCTGGCGGCGGCGCCATGAACGCCACGTTGTGCAAGCGCATTCAAGAAATGGTTGAGCGGCCCGTGTTCAACACTGATGTTGCAAGCCAAGTGCATATTTCGGCGCGTGAATCGGTGGCCATGGCGGTGTTGGCGGCCATGGCATGGGATGGATTTGCAATCACGCTGAACAATGTCACCAAGCGCGCCGCCATGCATGGGCGCGATGGTTTGTGGTGCTTGCCAGCGCCCGCCCCCGACGAAGTAACACAATCTTAACGCAACCATAATGAGTACCAACACATCGCAGATCAAACTTCCCCGCATGGAAAAATACTCCGTACTTATCGTTGAAGATGAAAAAGAAATCGCCGAGTTGGTTGAGTTGCATCTCAAGCGCGCCGGCATTGACACCACCATCATGCGATCTGGTCGCACCGCGTTGGAGTCGATTAAAAAATCAGTTCCCGACGCCGTAGTGCTTGACTTGATGTTGCCCGATGTGGACGGACTTGAAGTGTGTCGACGCATTCGTCAGACGCACGATCAACGCGCCATGCCAATTATTATGGTGACGGCCAAAGGCGACGAGAGCGACATTGTTGCGGGCATTGAACTTGGCGCGGACGATTACATCACCAAGCCATTTAGTCCGCGCGTGTTGGTGGCGCGCGTGCAAAGCGCGCTGCGGCGAACGGGTCAAGCGGCGCCCATTGAAAGCGATCGTATGAGCATGCTTGATGGACAACTTGTGATTGACTCGGGCCGCCACGTTGTGCTGCTTGAAAATAAACCCGTGGACTTAACGCTGACGGAATATGGAATCTTGCAATTTTTGGCCAAACGCCCTGGATTTGTGCGCACACGCGACCAAATTATTGCCGCGGTTCATGGACGCGACATTGTGCTTTCAAGCCGCACCGTTGATGTGCATATCACGGCGTTGCGACGCAAATTGGGCGCCATTGGCGACTTGATCGAAACGGTGCGCGGAGTCGGGTATCGTTTTAGTGAGAGCCGCGAAGCTCTCGCTGAATGAAACCGATTTTCTCAACCGCAGTAGTGTGGATTGTGGCGGCGCTGATTTCCATCGGCGCGTGGATTGCGTTCACAAGTGAAACCGCCGCCGTGATCGCCATTGGAACCGTGTTCTTGGCCGGCATTCATCAAGCGCGCATTGCGCTGGACGTTGCGCGCTTGAGCGCGTCGCTTGAAAAATCCTTGCAGAGCGATGGCGCGACCAGCTTTCCAATTTTTCGCCGGCCATTGTTGGCGCATCTATCCCGTCAATGCGCCGCGATCACGGAGCAACACGCGCGCACGCGCAACGAAATCAACAGCGAGCATTTACAGCGCCAACTGTTCGAGCAATCCATGCGCGACGGACTGGTGGTGCTTGACGCGCAACAACGCGTGTTGTCGGCCAACGCGGCGGCGGCGCGCTTGCTGGGCTTTGACCCAACGGCCGCGCGCGGACGATTGTTTCAAGAACTCAGCCGCATTCCAGAAGTGAACGCAATGTTGGATGCCAGTTATAAAGATGGCCAGCGCCGCCACGGATTGTTGGAGCCGCCAACCGCGCCTGGCTCCATTGTGGACGCCGCCATTGAAACGCTGCGCGATGAATCCAAGCAACCCATCGGCGCGTTGTTACTGATTGCGGATGTCACTAGCGAGCAAAGGTTGGAGCGCATGCGCAGCGATTTTGTGGCCAATGTCAGCCACGAATTGCGCACGCCCATTACCAATATCAAGGGCTATGTAGAAACGATCCAGCAGATTGGCCTGAGCGACTCGGGCCAAGTGAATCGCTTCCTGGAAATTGTGGAGCGCAATGCTTCGCGCTTGGGCGCGCTGGTGGAAGACTTGCTTTCCATTTCATTTTTGGAGTCGAGCAATTCCAAAGAGCGCGTGACTCTGGCGCCCACGCCGGTGAACGCGTTGATTGATTGGGTGGACGCCGAACTTGGTCCAGCCGCCGAGGCGCGCGGCGTGAAGTTGACGCGCAACATTGAAATGGATTTGCATGTGCACGCCAACGCGTTGCTGATTGAGCAAGCGATTGGCAACTTGGTCAGCAACGCCATTCGCTACTCGCCGCGCGGAAGCGCCATTGAAATTTCCGCGCGCGCCGACAACACGCAGCACGCGCACGCCGCGGCGGGCAACGCATCCAACATGTCTGGCGCACGCATGGCGCTGATCACCGTGGCGGACCAAGGCCCGGGCATTCCTGAAAAACATTTGCCGCGTTTGTTCGAGCGCTTCTACCGCGTGGACAGCGCGCGCAGCCGCGAAGATGGCGGCACGGGTCTGGGCTTGGCCATTGTGAAACACATTGCCATGGTGCACGGCGGAACGGTGACAGTTGAAAGCGCCATTGGCAACGGAAGCCGCTTTACCTTAATGATTCCCCTTGCAAACCACGCTAACTAAATTCAAACCACTTCAAGACCAAAGCGCGAAACATGGACATTTCAAGGGAAATTACAGCAATACAAAAGGGTTCTTAACACAATCCAAACACGCCTTAACGACTCTGCCTTCACTTCAAGTCTTACCATTCAGACACTTTTACAAATTGACAAAGGAACATGTATGAAATCTATCGCAACGCTGGCGCTCTCATTGTTCGCTCTTGCAATTGCGCTTGCGGCAACTCTGCAAGCTGGCGACGCGGACCTCAGCAAGCTCACCGGACAAATTAAAGTGGATGGGTCGTCGACGGTGTATCCAATCACCGAAGCCGTGGCGGAGGACTTTCAAGGCAAGGCCCCAAAGACGCGTCCAACTGTTGGCATTAGCGGAACAGGTGGCGGCTTTAAAAGATTTTGCGCCGGCGAGACGGATATTTCAGACGCCAGCCGTCCAATCACCAAGACCGAAGCTGACACCGCCAAGACGAATAAAATTGAATTTATTGAACTCCCAATCGCGTTCGACGGTCTCACCGTTGTGGTCAATCCCGCCAATACGTGGGTGACACAAATAAATGTCGATCAACTGAAGAAAATTTTTAGCGCCGACTCGCCAGCCAAGAAATGGTCCGACGTGAATCCCGCGTGGCCCAGTGAAACCATCAAGGTGTTCAGTCCAGGAACCGACAGCGGAACATTTGACTACTTCAAGGAAGTCACGGTTGGCAAGGACGGCAAAATTCGTTCCGACCTTTCCGTGAGTGAGGACGACAATGTGCTGGTGACTGGCGTGGCCGGCGACAAGAACGCGATTGGTTATTTTGGTTTTGCGTATTACAGCGAGAATGCAAGCAAATTAAAGCTTGTTCCAATTGATGGCGGTAAAGGCGCGATCACGCCAAATGGCATGACCATAGAGGATGGAACCTACTCGCCATTCAGTCGTCCGTTGTTTATTTATGTCAACGCCAAAAGCGCCGAGCGACCAGAGATTGCCGCGTTTGTGAATTATTATTTAGCCAACACAGCGAAACTTTCCAAGCAAGTTGGATACACCCCGCTCCCCGCGGCAATGAATGATCGAGCAACTTCAAATTGGAAATCCAAGAAACTTGGCACGCAATATCTGGACGCCTCGGGCAACAAAGTGCTAGGTCCAATTGCGAATGTGTACAAATAAGTCGCGCAACAACTGAAATGAAATTTC
>CANJIC010000224.1 GCA_947474205.1 Planctomycetaceae bacterium
GATCCCATGTCTTCATTGAAATCAAACACTTCTGATCACGCCAACGCTGCCGCGCAGCCGCCCGCAACTACGGCGCGCTCCGTGAATCCAGAAGCGGTCACGCTGTCTGGCTACGAGGTTGAGCAGCAATATGGTCCCGACGTTTCCACCACCGACGCCAAGGATTCAACCAAGCCACACGCGCGCATTGGTCAGCCTGGACAATTTCCATTCACGCGCGGCGTGCATCAGACCATGTACCGAAATCGTTTGTGGACCATGCGCCAGTTCGCTGGCTTTGGAAGCGCGGATGATACCAATAAAAGATTTAAGTACTTACTAGATAATGCCAAAGGCACCAAGGCCAACACCGGTTTGTCCACCGCGTTTGATTTGCCAACGCTCATGGGCCGGGATTCAGATGATCCGTTGGCGGCTGGTGAAGTTGGCCGTTGCGGCGTGGCCATTTGCACCATTGATGACATGCACCGTTTATACGCCGACATTCCGGTGGGCGAAGTCACCGTAAGCCAAACTATAAATGGTCCGGCGTGCGTGATTTGGGCCATGTATTTGGCCATGGCCAAGCAGCGTGGCATTTCATGGGATTCGCTGGGCGGAACGCTGCAAAATGACATTTTGAAAGAGTTCCATAGTCAGAACGAATTCATTTATCCACCAGAGGCCAGCGTGAAGTTGGTGGTGGACACAATTGAATTCGCGGCGCAGAACACTCCCAAGTGGAACTCCGTTTCTATTAGTGGCTACCACATTCGTGAATCTGGTTCTACGGCTACGCAAGAGTTGGCATTCACGTTGCGCGACGGCATGGAATATGTGGAGGCGTGCATGAAACGCGGCCTTGATGTGGATTCATTCGCGCCTCGATTAAGTTTCTTCTTCAATAGCCATAATGAGTTCTTTGAGGAGATTTGCAAGTTGCGCGCGGCGCGGCGCATTTGGGCCAATGCAATGCGCTTCCGATTTGGCGCCAAGCAAGAGCGCAGTTGGCTTATGCGCACGCATGTTCAGACCGCGGGTTGCTCGCTGACCGAGCAGCAGCCTATGAACAACATTGTGCGCGTGGCCTATCAAGCGCTCGCGGGCGTGCTTGGCGGTTGCCAAAGTTTGCACACCGACAGCATGGATGAAACTCTTGGCTTGCCAACGGAGGCCGCGGTTCGCGTGGCGCTTCGAACGCAGCAAATTCTGGCGCATGAAACTGGCGTGCATCGCACGGTGGATCCGCTTGGCGGAAGTTGGTTTGTGGAGGCGCTCACTGATCGCATGGAAACCGATGCCAATGAATTCATTAAGGAAATTGATGACATGGGCGGCGTGGTGTCCGGCATTCATAAGGGCTATTTCCGCAGGCAAATTGCGGAAGCCAGTTACCGCTTTGGTCAGGAAATGGAGGCGGGCGACCGCGTGATTGTTGGCGTGAACGCCTATCCAGAAGGCAATGAGGATCGCCAAATGGAGATCCTGCAAATTCCGCATGAGGTGGAGTCGCAGCAGAATGATCGCCTTGCCAAATTCCGCAGTGAGCGCAACGCCGACTTGGCCAAGAAAGGTCTTGATGGAATTCGTGCGGCGGCGCGCGCCGGCGAGAATGTCATGCCATCGCTTGTGCAAGCGTCGCTTGATCGCTGCACGCTTGGCGAAATGGTGCAAGCCATGGCCGATGTGTATGGTCGTTACGCTGGTGGCCCCGAATGGTGATTCGATATCTTTTGACATGCGTTGTTGGCGCCATGCTTGCGTTCACATGGGGCGGCATTGCGTGGGGAAATAATTTGTGGTGGTGGGCCATGAAGCCAGCCACGGCGCCTGTTGAATTGCTCAGCGCTGTGGAAATGAACATGAGCCAAAGTGGCGCGATGTTGTATCCAGGTTTTCCTGTGTTGCCCGCCACGGCAACTGCCGCGGAAAAAAAAGCCAGCGATGATGCGACAGTTGAGGCGTACAAAAAAGGTCCGGTGTTCACGGTTTTGTTTCACAAGGACGGCGCCGACATGAGCGATCCACGCGTGTTTGTGCGGGGATTTCTTATTGAATTGTTCGCCACGGCGGCGCTGGTTGCGCTGATTGGGTTGGGCGGCTCAGGCCACGGACCGCTTCGAAGATTTATGGTGCTGCTGGCCGCTGTTGTCTTTATGAACATGGGCGTGCATTTGGTGGCGTGGAACTTTATGTATGTGCCCACGGATTGGACGCTGGCCATGATCATGGATAGCGCGGTCACGTGGACACTCGCTGGTTTGCCCGCGGTGATATTTTTAAGATCAATGCGCGAAGGCGACACGCTGAAGGAATTTCAATCAGCGTGAGTCAGATCAGCGTCACGTCTACATCTCCAAATCAACAACCAAGCACGCCGCACGAAGGTGTCGCGCGTGTGATGTTGGCGGCCACTATTGGAAATGTGCTGGAGTGGTATGACTTCGCGGTCTACGGATATTTAGCCACCACGCTTGGACCGCTTTTCTTTCCCAACGAAAGCCAGACGGCGCAAACACTTTCCGCATTCGCAGTGTTCGCGGTGGGTTATCTCATGCGGCCAGTTGGCGCCATGGTGCTTGGACCCATTGGTGATCGCTTTGGTCGCCGCGCCATGCTTGTGATCAGCGTGACATTGATGGGGCTTTCAAGTTTGGTCATGGGATTGCTTCCAACATTCGCGCAAGTTGGTTTGGCGGCGCCCATATTGATGGTGTTGTGCCGCATGGGCCAAGGCATGAGCGTGGGTGGCGAATACACCGGAAGTATGACGTATTCCGCGGAAATAGCGCCAATTCGCTGGCGCGGCACACTGAGCAGTTTGGCAACAGTGGGTTGCCTTACAGGGTTCTTGTTGGGCTCCGCAACGGATTGGATTTTAAAGGAGCAACTGAGCGCCGAGGCGGTCAACGCGTGGGGTTGGCGCATTCCATTCTTGCTTGGTCTGCCTATTTGCGCCGTCGCTATTTGGCTGCGATCAAGTTTGCCCGAGACCCAGGATCAAAGTGCGAAAGAGGACTTGAGTGTGGGCAAGGTCTTCAACGACATCACGCGCAATTATCGCAAGGCGTTCGAAATTATTTCCATTGTCACTGGCGTCAACATTGCATTCTATTTGTTCTTTGTGTGGGCGCCGGATTTATTGGAGCAGGGCGTTGCCAAAGGCGAGCCATGGGTGCAAGGCTTCAACACAATGTCAATGGCGTATCAAATTCCGCTGATCCTGGCTGGTGGGTGGTTGAGCGATCGATTTGGTCGACGCTTGATCAGTATTATCAGTGTTGTGATGTTGTTGATTGTGTCCGTGCCCGCGATGCATTTGTGTCAATCTGGAATCAAGAGTGAGTTTGCGATTGGCCAGGCACTGGTGGGAATTCCAATTTCCATTTTGTTTGGTTTGCAAGGCGCAATGATTGTTGAGCTCACGCCTGCCGCCATTCGCTGCAGTCTTTTTAGCGTGGCGTATTCCTTGGCAATTGCCATTTTTGCAGGCACTTCGCCTCTGATTGCCACTTGGTTTGTGGAGTCATTGAAGTGGCAATGGGGGCCAGTGACCTATTTAATGGTGGGTTTATTGGTGAGCCTTTGGACGCTTTTCACGCTGCCCGAAACGCATCGCCAGTCATTGGTTGAAGTGAATTCCGCGCGCTGAAGCATGGGCGCGGGCACGTTGCAAAGAAGGCAACTCACTGTCGTTGC
>CANJIC010000225.1 GCA_947474205.1 Planctomycetaceae bacterium
CAAGTCGGCATTCATCATCCAAATGTTCAAGAGAAGCGAATTAGTTTCGACAACAATGCTTCCACCACAACTAGTTACTCGGGCACAACAAGTCCTGGTGACGGAACGCACTTGCGCGTTGGTCAATGGGAAGTTGGAACAACCGAAGGAGGTTCTTCCGGTTCACCAATCTTCAATCAACTTCACCAAGTCGTTGGACAACTGCATGGTGGTAGCGCTTCATGCACCAGCGTGACAAGCGATTACTACGGACGCTTTAGCGTTTCGTGGCTTGGTGGCGGAACCGCGGCAACGCAATTGAAGACGTGGCTTGACCCTGACAACACCGGCGCGCTTTCGGTGAACACTCTTTCAACCAAGGGTCTTACCGTTACACCAAGCACCGCCGTCACCCACTCGGGTCTTGTTGGTGGTCCATTCTCTTCGTTGCCATACACATACACGCTTAGCAACAGCACGGCGGTCGCGGTGAATTATCGCGTCGCCCTCACCAACAACATTGGTCTGCTGATCAATGGTGGCACAAGCAATCTCACCGGAAGCGTTCCTGCTGCGGGCAGCGTTATTGTCACAGTCACCGCTGGCTCCGCGCTCAATGCAAGCGCCGCCGGCATTTACGCGGAAGACATTGTCTTCACCGATCTTGGTACTGGCGTTGCCCGCACTGTTCGCCACACTGTTGAAATTGGTCAGACTGGTTTCACGGTTGGGCCAGCAAGTGATCTCTCAACTGGTGGACCCATTGGCGGTCCATTTGCGGGAAGCATTGCGTACACGGTTACAAACAGTAAGTCCGCGCCAGTCAGCGTGATTGTTTCCGCCAATGTTCCTTGGATTTCTTTGGATGCGTCTTCGTTCACGCTCAACGCCGCTGGCAACACGCGCGTGGTCAATGTGGGCATTGGCTCCGCGGCGAATTCATTACCGGGTGGCATACATGTTGGCACTGTCACTTTTGCAAAGAGTGATGGAACTACTCCAACCACGCGCACTGTCTCACTTGATGTTGGTCGGACTGTGTATTCAGCCACGGATTGTCCAATTGCCATTGCCGACAACACCACCAAGTACAGCTACATCACGGTCTACGATGATTTCTGTATCGCGGATGTTGATGTGAATGTGAACATTTCGCACACCTACATTGGCGATTTGTATGTTGAGTTGCTTTCACCAAGTGGAGTCACAGTCGTTCTGCATAATCGAACAGGAACCGGAACCGACAACATTGTCGCCACCTATGACGATGATGGAGCCGGAACATTGCCATACGGCGCGCTTTCCCAAATGGATTACGCATCATCCGCCGGTGTGTGGAGACTTCGTGTCTCTGATCAAGCTACGACGGACACTGGTGTGTTAAACAGCTGGTCATTGCGTCTTGGAAGATTCTCTGGAACGTGCCCGACTTCTGCTGTTGTGTATTCAGAATCATTCAGCACCGATCCAGGTTGGACCAAAGATGGTTTGTGGGCATTTGGCAAGCCAGCGGGTTCCGCTGTGACCAGTGGATCACCTGATCCAACAAGTGGTTTCACTGGCAACAATGTCTATGGCTACAACAACACCACCACTGGTCTTTATGAGAACAGTCTTGTGGAACGCAATCTCACTTCAAAGGCTTATGACTGCACAGGCTTGTTGGGTGTGAAGGTGAGTTTCCAACGTTGGTTGAATGTTGAAACTTCAACATATGACCATGCATATTTCAAGGTCAGCAACAACGGAACAAATTGGGTCACCATGTTCCAAAATTCAGCCACCATGACGGCGACTTCGTGGACCAAGGTTTCCTATGACATTGCGGCAATCGCCGACAATTCACCAACGGTGTATTTCCGTTGGACCATGGGTACCACGGACACCAGCGTTCAGTATTCCGGTTGGAATATTGACGACTTGGAAGTGAGTTCGTTGGTTACAGAAACGCCATGTCCAGCCGACCTTGATGGCGACCGTGAAATTGGACCAAGCGATTTGGGTCTCATGCTGATTGATTTCGGTTCATGCCCAAGTTGCCCAGGCGATCTTGATGGCGACAGTGAAGTTGGCCCATCCGATATTGGTCTTGCTCTGCTTGATTTCGGCGCCTGCCAATAAGGTCAGCGCCACTTGGATTGATTTCACACTGGCGGTCCGCAAGGGCCGCCAGTTTTATTTTTGCGGAAGGTTGCTTAGACAAGCCAAATAATTTGTGAAGATTGCGCACAACAATTTCAAAGCGCTCGCTGAAATTGAATGTTGTGTTTTCTTGGGTGTTGCCGCTAAAAAAAGCAGAAGACTTTCAAATGTTTACAGCTCAAGCAGCGCCAACAATTGTTTGACCGCCTTGGCCACGCTGATTGCGGCGCTATCAATAGTGGCTTGCGGCGCGGTCGGTGGTTCATACGGACTTCCAATACCAGAAAGATTGGGCAACTGGCCGGCGCGCGCCTTGCGGTACAGACCCTTCACATCGCGCTTCTCACATTCTTGTAAGGAGGTGCTGACATGCACTTCAACAAAACGATCGGCGCCAATCAACTCTCGCGCCGTCTCGCGCTCCGCATTGAAGGGCGAAATAAAACTGGTCAACACAATCAAGCCCGCGTCGCTCATCAGCTTTGCTACTTCCGCGACGCGGCGAATATTTTCCACGCGGTCGGCGTCAGTAAAGCCAAGATTTTTGTTCAAGCCCTGGCGAATGTTGTCGCCGTCCAAAATAAATGTGTGTTTGCCGCGCTCATGCAGCGCAATTTCAAGCGCGTTGGCAATGGTGCTTTTGCCACTGCCGGAAAGGCCAGTGAACCAAACCACTTTTCCTGCGTGGCCGTTCATGCGCTCGCGGTCCTTGCGCGTAATGGTGAGGGCCTGCTTATGCACATTCTGTCCGCGGCGCAAACAGTGGCGAATCATTCCCACGGCAACAGTGGCGTGAGTGAATCGATCGATCAAAATAAAACTGCCAAGTTCGCGCGAGCGTTCATAGGTGTCAAACGCGATCGGCTTGCTGGTGGAGAGCGTGCACACGCTGATGTCGTTCAGCGCCAATGTTGTGCGCGGCTCGTGCGCAAGCGTGTTCACATTCACGCCGTGTTTAATGGCGGTCAATGTCGCGGGCGCGTTCTGTGTGGACAACTTCAATACATATCCACGACCAATAAGTCCGGGATCTTGATGCATCCACACAATGGTGGCTTCAAACTGATCGGTGGTTTCAATGGCTTGCGAGCAACTGAGAATGTCGCCGCGGGAAACATCCACTTCACGGTCAAGGGTTAGCGTGACGGCTTGGCCAGCATCGGCGCGCTTGAGAAGTCCGTCCATGGTGACAATGCTTTTCACGCGAGCGGTTTCGCCACTGGCGGTCACGCGAATGGCGTCGCCTTGCTCGACATGGCCCTCGGCAATTGTGCCTGCAAATCCACGAAACTTCGCGTCGGGCCGCACGACAAGTTGAACCGGCAAACAAAATCTTGAAAGACTTTCATGTTTGGTTTGCACTGTTTCCAGCCAACCCATCAGCGTGGGGCCGCTGTACCAACGCGTGTTGCGCGAACGCTCGGTGACATTGTCGCCCTTGAGCGCCGACATTGGAATGGCAGTCACGCTTTGCAACCCAAGCGGTTTGGCGAATGTTTCAAAGTCGGCCACAATTTTGTCAAACGCCGCGCG
>CANJIC010000226.1 GCA_947474205.1 Planctomycetaceae bacterium
TGCAAAATCATGTGTTCACCGATTTCAATTTCGACCGCACTGAGATTGTGCCTTGCCGCATGGGCAGCAGCCGCCCATGTTTTGGACAGGCGATGCGGAGACGTTGGCGCCCGCTACAGCAAACACACTGTGGCGTCGCGTGAACTTGCGGTTTTTCCCGGCGGGGTCTTGCACCGGCTTGTCGGCGTCAGCCATGGGTCTAAGCAACTCAATAATTTGCTCGTCCGTTTCATTGATGTATTCGTAAATTGGCATCGGGCATTCATTCTAAGGTCGCTGGCGCTTTGGTTTTGTGATTCGTTTAATAAATGGTTTCGCCACCGGACGCATGGCGGGCTTCACGCCACTTTGCGGCGCTGGCTTTGCCAATGGGCGCATGACTGGTTTTGCCCCAGCTTGCGGCGCTGGCTTTGCGAACGGGCGCGTAAATGGTTTTGCCCCAGCTTGCGGCGCTGACTTTGGGAATGGGCGCGCGAATGGTTTTGCCCCAGCTTGCGGCGCTGGCTTTGGGAATGGGCGCGCGAATGGTTTTGCCCCAGTTTGCGGCGCTGACTTTGGAAATGGGCGCGTGAAAGGTTTGGCGAACGGTCGCGCGAATTTTTTTGCAGCTGGGTTTGTCACACTTTTTTCGAAAGGCCGTGAGAATTTTTTGCCAGCGGGCGTGGTTGCTGGCTGTGCCGCAGGTTCCTCTTCGCCGCGCTCATCTGGGCGCGTTCGCGCGGTAGTTGGCTTGTAGGCGGCCTTGCGAAGGCTGGAAAATTCAGCAACGGAAAGTTCACGCCACGCGCCAACCGTCACGCCGCGCAACTGCAGCGGACCAATCGCGGTTTGGCGCAAGCGCTTCAACGGATATCCAATTCGCAGCATTGTCAGCCTAATTTCAGTGTTTTTTCCGTCACGGATTTCCATCAGCAAAGTGGTGCGGCCCAATTCGCGGTTCAGTACAGTGACGCGCGAACGCTTCTCTGGATCCATGCTCATGCTGCGCTTGCTTGGAAACAACGCCGCCTCAATGGTGGCCACGGCTGCGTCATCAAGTCGACCAGCGACAACCAACTCAAATGTTTTTGACACTTCATAGCGCGGATGCGTCAAGCGATTGGCAAACTCGCCATCGTTGGTCATAAGCACCAAACCGCTGGCGTCAATCTCCAAACGCCCTACTGGAAATAATCTTGTTTGCAAGGGGTGTTGCACCAAATCAATCACGCGGCGGCGGCCATCGGGGTCAACATTGGTGCAGACAATTCCCTTGGGCTTGTACAACATAATGTAGACATGCGGATCGGCGCCGCGAATGACGCGGCCGTCCACTTCAATTTTATCTTTTTCCGCGTTCACCCAAGCGGGTAAAGCGTCAAGAATTATGCCGTTCACGCGCACGCGCGCCTGCGCCACCAATTCCTCACACTCGCGTCGACTGGCCACGCCCGCTTGCGCCAGCACTTTTTGAATGCGTTCCCCGCGGCGGTCGTCGGTAAATGGGTGCGCGGTGCTTGATCGGCGTTTCATGGGTCGCCCATGGTAGACACTTGTTTGCCCGTACACTTTGCGCATGAATGAATTCCGCCACGCTTTGCCAGAAAACTTCATCCTGCGTTTGGCTCGATTCGGGCGTTTTTTGCGCTTTTGCGTGAATTGGATCGCCAAGGACCGCGCCACGCAAATGGCCAGCGCGTTGGCCTATCGAACCTTGATTGGACTTTTACCCGTGGTGATTGTGGCCACGCTGATTTTTAAAGCGGTTGCAGGACAAAATTTCACGCAGTTGGTCAAGCAAGGATTGGACGCGCTTGGTCTTGAGGAAATTAAAATAGTTCCGCCAGGGTCCACGCAAGAACAAGTGAGCTTAAGTTCGTGGCTGCTTGAAATTATTTCTGGCGCCTCCAAACTTGATTTGTCCGGCCTTGGAATTGTTGGCGCCAGCATTCTGTTGTTCAGTTCAATCTGGGTGGTCATCACCATCGAGGAAAGTTTCAACTTAATTTGCCGCGCCACGCATGGGCGAAGTTGGGTGCGGCGCTTTATCACTTACTGGTTCGCGCTGACCGCGGGCCCGCTGCTGCTGGGCGCGCTTCCAATTGTTGGCGCCTATGTCACCAAGTCGGCGGACATGTTGCCCAATTGGGGTTGGCTGTTGTGGGTGGTGCGTTCCATGTGGGGATTTTTTGTGTTGTGGGTGTTGTTGTTGCTGGTGTACACCGCGGTTCCCAGTTCGCCCCCACGCTTTCGTTTTGCCGCAATGGGCGCGCTTTTTAGCTCAATTGGACTTTTGCTGGGGCAACATTTTCTGGGCGTCTATGTCAACAAAACTTTAAGTTTAAGTTTGATTTATGGATCGCTTGGGTTGGTCCCCGTGTTCATGTTCTGGCTGTACGCCATGTGGTTGATTGTGCTTGGTGGTTTGCAAGCGGCGGTGTTGTGGGACGTGTTTGGCAAACGTGGTTGGGAACAACTTTCGTTAGATGAGGGCCCCACGTTGGCGGATCCCGGAGTGGCTGTGGCCATCATGCAGCAAGTGGTGACCAATTATAAAAGTGAAACGCCCGCGACATTGACGAATGTTTCTAAATCAGTTGGCTTATCAAGTTCGGTCACCCACATGTTGCTCGGGCGTTTGCTTGAACGCGGTCTTCTGTTGTATGTCGCGGACGGTGAGAAATATGTGCCCGCGAAACCAGCTTCTGAAATTCTGCTGGCCGACGCGCTGCGTGTTGGGTTTGAATCATGCAGCGCTGGATTGGGCAAGATTGATCCGTCGCTTCAAGAACTTCGCGACGCGCAAGTGCAAGCGCTTTCCAAGCGGACGTTGGCGCACACCACGTGATCATGTCTTCGCCTCTTGCGCCAATGAAGTGATGCGGATGAAAAACCCATCCAAAGCCGTGCATTACAGGCGAAATCGAACCACTTCGTTGTTCAACGCCCCCACCGAATTTTTCATTTGGTCGGCGGCCTTGGTGAATTCACCAAGCGATTGAATGGTGACTTTCACGTTGTCGGACAAGTTGCTCATGGCTTCACCAATTTGTTTGGCGCCCAAGTTCTGGCTGTTCATACCTTGGCTGACGCTTCCAAATTGATTCTTCATCACCTCAACGCTTTCAATAATGGTGGTCAGTGTTTGTCCAACGGTTTCCACTTGGTTCACGCTGTTGGTCACCTGCGATGCGAACTTATCCATTTCCATCACGCCGGTTGAAACGGCGCTTTGCATGTGCTTGACGGTGTGCTCAATATCCAATGTGGCCGAGGCGGTCTGATCCGCAAGACGTCGAATTTCTCGCGCCACCACCAGGAAGCCGCGGCCATGCTCGCCGGCCTTCTCCGCTTCAAGCGCGGCGTTCACGCTAAGCAAATTGGTTTGATCCGCGACTTTGGTAATGGTGACAACCACTCCGGAAATGTCCTTGGTCTTGGAGTTGATCTGCTCCAGTTTTCCAGAAATGGAAGCGCTCTGATCGGCAAGTTGCTGCATGACTAATTTCATTTCGGCAAGACCCGCTCGACTCGTGGCCGCAAGTCCGGCGGAATTCTTGGCCACGCCTTCCACTTCGCTCATGGTGTTCACCAACTCATTTCCAGTCACGGTAATTTGACGCACCGCCGCGGCAATTTCCGTTGTGGACGCGCCGAA
>CANJIC010000227.1 GCA_947474205.1 Planctomycetaceae bacterium
ATTGCACCGCCATTGCACCAGTCACGTTCGCGCCGCTTAAGTCCACAATCACCGTACGCTTGGTGTTCGACACGCGCGCAATCCACGCACCAAGATCGGGAAGTTTTGCTGAAGCATTGCGCGCGCTTCCTTGCGGCACGGCCCTGAAAAAAGCCAGTGATTCTTCGGGCGTATTCGGCAATCGCATGTCCGCCAAAATGGTTTCTTGCAACTCGCAAATCGGCATACGTATGTCCGCGATAATGATCCATCCAAGCAGAAAAATAGGTGGAATCATGCTTAATTTTGGCAGCCACCCAAAGGCCAACGTGCCCAGAACGCCGCCGCCAATAAACGCCATAAAAATTGCAAGCAGCAAACCAAGTCGCTGCGGACTTGGACCGCCATGATCCGCGTCGGCCGCAACCACGGAGCCGCCAAGCCACCGCCGAAACAGCGTGAGTTGCGCGGACTCATGTCCAAGGTCGGTCAAGATTCCGGTGAGATGCGTGGTGCGAACAACGCCGCTGGAAATTTTTGTAATCGTTGCGTTCTGCACGCCCATAGCCAGCGACGCAATAATGGAAATGAGCCACAGGCCTGCCCCAGCTTCCACGGAATGCGGATCATGCAGTTGCACGCCAATTGCAAACGCAATCAACAAAACAATTTCAAGCGCCGCTGGTAAAACGTAAATAGATGGCCAACCGCGGCGCCGGCCAATTTCTGTCGCAATGCCTGACAGAAATGCACCAATGAAAAACGCGCTTAGCAACGTTAGTAATAATCCAACGGGTTGCCAATCTCCATTCGCCACGTCGCGGCCCAAATGCGTGGCGTGACCGGTGACATGGCTTACCACCACGCCGCAGACCAGGAATCCAATCACGTTTGCGTATCCCGCCACGGCCGCCAAAGATGTGGCCAGTCGCGCTTGCAATATAAATGAGTGCGCGCGAGCGACGATCATTGTGCGTGTGTCACTTGTGGCATGAGTGAATGGTAACCACGCACGTCAAGTGATTGCCGCCATATTTCGCTACGCTTTCATCACACGCGCCATCACTTGATGGGCGCGTGGGGCGTATGCCCGCGGCTCATCAATCGCGATTGCAGATCAATCGCAAGGAGAACACAATGACAACTCAATTCAACAAATTCTTTGCGGCGATTCTTTTTGCCGCGCTCGCCTTCTTCAGCAGCGATAGTTTTTCGCGCGCCACAATTGCGCAACTGCCCAGCGATCCTGCGCTGGTCACGGGGCAACTGGACAACGGCATGAAGTACATCGTGATGAAACATTCCAATCCACCGGGGCGCGCCATTGTGTGGATTCACATGGGCACGGGCTCGCTGAATGAAACCGAGCAGCAGCGCGGCATCGCGCATTATTTGGAGCACATGGCGTTCAATGGCTCGCAGAATTTTAAGCCTGGTGAAGTGGTGCCGTTCTTTCAATCGCTTGGCATGCAATTTGGCCGCGATCAAAATGCGTTCACCAATATGGAGCAAACCACGTATCAACTTTCATTGCCCGACACCAAGCCCGAGACGCTGACTAAGGGCATGTTGTTTTTCTCAGATGTCATGTATCAACTTTTGCTCACGCCAAAAGAAATTGACGCCGAGCGCCAAATTATTCAAGAGGAGCGCCGCCGCGGTTTGTCCGCGCGTCAACGCACCAGTGATTACATCATGGAGCGCATCGCGCCAGGTTCGCTGTACAGCAAGCGCAACACAATCGGAACCGAGTCATCCATTAACGGCTTAACTCCGCAAGATTTCAAGGATTATTACGGCAAGTGGTATGGCGCCGCCAATGCCACGGTCATGGTTGTGGCCGACGCCGATCCCAGCGAAGTGATCAAGGTCATTCAACAAACATTTGGTGGCGCGCCCAAGAAAGCCAACGCAACGCCGCAAGCTTCCGGCGTGAAGGCGTATGACAAAAGCTTCGCCATTGTGGCTAGTGATCCGGAAATAAATTCCGAAACTTTTCGCATGACGCGTTTGGAACCTGCGCATCCCGCAACCACAACGGTGGCGCAGTATCGAGAAGACCTTGTTCAAAATCTTGGTGAAAGCGCAATGAACCGCAGGCTTGAGGCCAAAGTTGCGGCGGGCGGAACCAGTTATCAAAGTGGTGGCGTATCCGCTGGCAACGATGTGAACACGTTGTACAGCATGGAATTTTTGGGACGCGCCGCGCCTGGAAAGTGGAAGCCAGCGCTGCAAGAACTTGCGCTGGAGTTGCAGCGCGCGCGCACGTTTGGATTTACCGCACGTGAAATTGAAGACGTTAAAAAACAAATCATGTCTGGCGCCGAGCGCTCCGTGGAAACAGAATCCACCGTTCCAGCCAGCGCGCTTGTGGCTCGCATGAACAATGCCGTCACCACTGGCGAGCCAATGATGTCTCCGCAACAGCGACTTGATGTGTTGAAAGAGTTGCTTCCCAACATCACGTCCAATGACATCACCAAACGCTTTGCGAACGAGTTCAATCCAACCAATTGCGCGTTTATTGCCGTGCTTCCAGCGGGCGAGGGCGTTCCAACAGAAAGCCAACTTCTAGAATTTGCCACCGCTGCACTGGCGGTCACGCCAACGCAAGACGTTGAAGTGGCGCACGCAACCCAACTCATGTCAGAGTTGCCAAAGGCCGGCAAGGTGACGGAGGAAAATCAAAATGTTGCCAGTCAAGTGTGGTCGGGTTGGCTCAGCAACAACGCGCGCGCGCACTATCGCTTCATGGATTACCGCAAGAATGAAGTCACGGTCAACATCACGCTGATTGGTGGCGACTTATTGGAGACGGCGGACAACCGCGGAATCACGCAGGCGGCGCAACTTGCGTGGGGCAGGCCAGCCACCAAAAATTTAAGTTCAACGGACATACGTGAACTCATGACGGGCAAGAAAGTGAATGTGCGCGGCGGCGGTGGTGGCGGCGGTGGAGGCGGTCGCGGCGGACGTGGTGGTCGTGGCGGTGGAGGCGGCGGAACTCCTGGCGCAATCTCACTCAGTATTTCTGGAAGCCCAGAGGAACTTGAAACCGGTTTCCAACTTGCGTACCTGTTACTCACGCAGCCCAAGATTGAGGAGGCCGCGTTCACGCAATACAAAACCATGTCCAAACAATTCATAGAGGAGTCCATGAAAACTCCGGGCGGTTTGGGCGCGCGCGTGGCGTCGGCGCTGCCGTATCCAGACAGCGATCCGCGCATGCAACCTGTCACTCCGGAGCAAATTGACAAAATCACGTTGCCCGCGGCGCAGGCATGGCTAGAAAAACTCATAGCGCAATCTCCAATAGAAATAGCCATCGTGGGCGACATTTCCAAGGAGCGCGCCATTGAGTTGGCCGCGCATTACATGGGTGCGCTCACTTTGCGTCCGCGCGTTTCGCCAGAAACATATATCACGCTGCGCACAATGAAACGTCCGGCTGGTCCGCGCATGTTTGAGAAAACGCTCGACACGCCAACCAAGCAAGCGTTTGTGTTGTCAGGTTTCTACGGCACCGATCAAGCCAATCGTGAAGATGTGCGCGCGCTTGGCATGGCCTCGCGAATTATTTCCACGAGCATGGTCACAGAGGTTCGAGAGAAGGAGCAACTTGTGTACAGCATTG
>CANJIC010000228.1 GCA_947474205.1 Planctomycetaceae bacterium
AGCACAACAAGTCGAATTTCATCTGGTAAACCAACCACGCTCGCGGCAAGTTGGTGCCAGCTTGCCATCACGCCTTGGCCAAGATGTTCAAGGGCGAGCCCGCGCACTTTTTCTTGCGCGTCCAATTGCGCGCCCGTGACAAGCAACAATAAAATGACTTGCGCATCCAACGGTTCACGCGCCGCGGTCTGCACGGCGTCAGGAATTTTTTGCAACAACGCGCGCGCTCCTTGAAGAGATTCTTGCGTCACTGTTTTGGACGTGGTCGCTTCAAGAACATCGCGCCGTGTCACTACGCGACCACTTGCGTGTGTTGCGGCGCTTGGAGTTGCATGAAATTCAGGCGAATCTGTTGAAGAACCAGACCGGGACGGACCCGCGCCTCCAACCACAAACCCCGCCGCCAATTCCGCCGCGCCACCTGTTCCAATTGTTGCCGAAGATGTGGCGTTGGTTGAATCCGCAACAGTTGAACGCGCCGCATCACCAACAACATCGTTGATAAATCCACCCTGTTCAATGCGTCGCACACGCTCCGCAAGCGGGGGATGCGTGGAAAGCCACGAGTGAATTGGCATTGAAAAAAAGAAATGATTCAGACCGGACGCGGTTGGCGATTGAATGGGCGTGAAAGGCAATCCACCAATACGGCGAAGCGCGCCAGCAATACCCGCGGGATTTCTGGAATATTGCACCGCTGATGCGTCCGCAAGAAACTCGCGTTGACGGCTCACGGCCGCTTGAAGAAGCCGCCCAAAGAACGCGCCAATTCCGCCAATAACTAAAAGACCAAGACCAATCGCTAAAAACACAAGCGCCGCGCTGCCTCGATTATCTTTTTTACTTGACATGTTTGGAACCGTGGCAATGCGCCCCGCAACCTGAAGCATGACGCGACCAATCAGCGCGATCAACATGACACCAGCCACCACGCACGCAATGCGTAAATTTAAACGCGTGTCTTTGTGCGCAATATGGCTGAACTCATGACCCGTCACGCCCTGCAATTCCTCGCGGTTCAGTTGCGTAATGGCGCCACGTGTAAAACCAAGAACGGCGTCTTGCGGATTACTTCCTGCCGCGAACGCGTTGATCGCATCCTCTTGCAAAATATAAATTGGTGGAACCGGCATGCCGCTGGCGATGGCCATTTCGTCCACAACGTCACGCAGCTTTTGTTCGTCGGCGTTGTTGGTGGCGCCCTGCAACAGTTGGCCACCAAGCGCCTCTGCCACGGATTTTCCAGAACCACCAAGCCTCAGACGTTGCACCCCCGCGCCAAGAAAAATAATCAAGCAGACCGCGCCGGTGATTTGCAAGAAAATTTCAGTGTTCCACCATATTTGAGCGCCTTGCGCGCCGCGTTCCTGGGCCTGTGGAACAATGACAATAAGCGCAAGCGCATAAAAACTAAGCGCGACACACACAATGGCCAGTATGAAAAGAAGCACAAGCCATACTGTGCGGCGCCTGGCTTGGTCTTGTTGCTCAAAGAAATTCATTGGCGCACCCGGGCGCAATATTCGCGCGCGCCGACACGGGCAACGTTCGCCCGCCCTCTGTGATTTTGCGGCGATACGCCCGCACAAACACAAACCAATGAGTTGTTCAACGTGAGACGTAAAAATTCACGCGGGTACCGCATTAGAAAATTCGCGCGGATGGAACAGCACGCGAATCCTCCGGGGTTGTCCAAAGTTCGGATTGTTCAAATCGAAATACACCGGCGACCAGATTGCCCGGAAACGTGACCACGCCTTCGTTGTAGCGCATGACCGCGTCGTTGAAAGCTTGACGTGCGAACGCCACGCGGTTTTCCGTGGTGACCAACTGTTCTTGAAGCAAAAGAAACTGAGCGTTGGCCTTCAAATCGGGATAGGCCTCGATGCGCGCGAATAATCCCCGCAACGCGCCACCAAGCGCCATTGATGCGCTTGACAACGCGCGAACGGCGCCAAAATTTCCGGCCGCGGTTTCACCCGCCGCGGCGTTCACATCGCCACGGGCGCGAATGACCGCCTCCAACGTGGTGCGTTCGTGTTGCATATAGCCCTTCACAACCTCAATTAGATTTGGAATTAAATCCGAGCGCCGCCGCAATTGCACATCAATTTGGCTGAATGCGTTGGCCATGCGCACGCGACGCACGGCTAGACCGTTATATAAAAAAATCAGTGTGACAAGCGCCACAAACACCAACACAACACCTCCAACAACAATTCCTGAATCTATAAACATGGCGAGCGTCATTATGAAATACATTATGACCACTTTGTGTTGTTTGGACACACCACCCGTCAGAATAAATAATGTGTCGCCAGGTTTTAACCAGCGCGTTGGGCGACGCGCGACTTCAATTTTTCTGCCACCAAGCAAGACACCTCCTCGATGGCGGCTGAAAGATCGTCGTTAATGACAAACGCGTTGTAAATTCCATTGTCGCGCGCGCGCTGCATTTCAACAGTTGATTCGCGGAAGCGCCGCTGAATGGCGGACTCATCCTCGCGACCGCGCTGGCGCAAGCGCGTAAGCAGCGACTCCTCGCTTGGAGGAAGTATAAAAATACCAAGCATGTCTGGATATTTGTCGCGCACAAGTTCGGCGCCTTGCACATCGATATCAAGCACCGCCAACTCGCCGCGCGCCAGGGCGGCGTCAACGGGTTGGCGCGGCGTGCCGTACCAACTACGGCCAAAGACTTGCGCGAACTCAATGAACAATTTCTGGTCAATCATTTGTTGAAAAACTTCTGGCGAGACAAACGAATAGTCCACGCCGTTCTTTTCCTCGTTGGTTGGCGCGCGCGTGGTGGCGCTTACGCTGAAGTGTCCACCAAAGCGACGAAGCATTTCGTGCGCAATGGTGGTCTTACCAACACCAGACGGGCCACTAAGAACCAGAAGTAATCCTGCTGCCATAGAGCGATACTACGGAGCGCGCGCCAAATTTGATAACGACAAAATTACAGCCTAAATAAAGTAAAATTATGGTTGCGACCGTCCCGCGCAAAACTGCTGGTACAGCTTCAACACCGTCTTGTCCGGCAACGCCGTGCGCCAGCGCGGTCCGTATTCGGTGTTCATTTGTTGCGCGAAGATCCATTCTTCTTGCACCGTGTGCGACAAGGTTTTTTTCCACCATGGCAAACCTGTTCCCACAAAATTATTAGAGCTGCCATTGGAAGATGCCGCGCCGGATGGACGCGACACCACACTGGCCGCCACCGTGCCCGCCACGCAAACAAAAATCAGAAACAAAATTCGCGTTTTAGTTTTTATGTTCAAGCTCCGAGCCATCGGGCGCCTCCTTCCGCGTCAATAAAGCGCGCCTCATTTAGAATGCGCCAACCCGCGGCGCGGAAGTTTGGAAATCGCCCCATGGTTCCCGCAAGAATGCGAACCTCCTCATCATCTAAAACCCACGGCTCATTCACCAGGCGCTCGTGCCGCTCCAAATCCATTTGAAATGCGCGCTCACGCAAACTCCAATTTTCTAAACGATCCGCAATTTCCATGGCCTTGTTGGTGAAAATGGCCATGCGCATAGAAATTGCGTCCTCTGCAAAATGCCGCAGCGCCACATTGCAGCCAAAGATGCACCACCAGCC
>CANJIC010000229.1 GCA_947474205.1 Planctomycetaceae bacterium
CTAGTTTTTTGATTGGCGTCGCGCAACGAAGTCAACTTGCCAGAGGCGATCAATGATTCACCCTCATCCGGCGATTTTTTTTCCGCGTCCGCAACCATGGCGCGTAGGCGCTGCAAAGCCGAGCGTTCTTGACTCAGTGGATCGGACGCCGTCGCGCCCGCTGGCGAGGCTTTGGTGATTAATTCCTTGCTGCGCGCGCCCGCCAGAATGGCCACGATAATTCCAATGAATATGAAAAGACCAAACATGTTGCACACCGTGTCAAGCAACAAATCCAAACTTCCAAATTCATCACCGCTCTTGCTGCGACGACTCATGGCTTTGCGTCCTTCTCGGCTGGACGAAATCGATCACTGGTGTATGACTCCTCTTCAATCAAATCTAAACCGCGCGGAAGCGAACTGAGTTCGTTGTCATCGGCGAAGGTCTGGGAAATATCGCGCCACATGGCAACGCCACTTGGCTTCACCACAAACAACAGCGTGCGCTTGGTTGGATCCGGCAAACTTAGTATCCACTGCTTTAACAACGCCGAAGCCGTCGCGGGGTCGTTCAGCGGAATCGCCAATGGGGAATCCTGCTCCGCGTTTGTCCCAGCCACCAACTGAGCGCCTGACACTTCTATGATCACGGGTTTGCGATCATCCTCGGCCAACAAATAGGTAATTCGCCGGCGCAATTGAGTGGAAGCCAGTCGTTCCTCCAGTTCGTCGCGCTTGCGAATCAACTCCGCCGCCTCGATGGCGCTGGGGTCGGCGCTGGACAGCGCCACTATTTCACGCACTTGCATTTCAACTTTTTTCTTCTCATCGGTCGCACGCTGTCGCTTGTCTAATTCGCTGCGCAACTCTTGGCGCAGCGTTCCACGAACAATTGCTTGATTGGGTGAATTTTTCTGCGCCGCCGCATTCAATCGATCCTTCAATCCCGCCGCTTCGTTGGCCAGCTCGGCACGACTCTTAGGCAAATCAGCCTTGGCTTGCGACTCGGTCGCCTCCACCACCGCGGCATCGGCGCCAATTTGCAAAATTAAAACCATGGTTATGACAATCGTCACGCCAATGGTGCACATCATCACATCTTGAAATGAGAAGAACGACATCGGACTCTCATCACCACGTCGCGAGCGACCCATGATCAGTTCTCGTTTCCAGTCACGCGCACGCGTGAAGTCACGTGGCGCGAACATTGATCGCGACAATCATCCAGAAAGCGATCGTCGGCGCGCCGCAAGAATGTCAAGAACAAATGAATGCCAAGAGCAGCGACCAGGCCTTCGCCCGTGGTGACAAACGCCGTGTCCAATCCACCAATGACTTGCGTGAGTTGCGTGGTGATGGTCTTCAAGTCGGATCCCTGCGCGCCAAGAACTCCACCAAAACGCCCAATTGCCTCGGTTAAACCCAGCACCGTTCCAATAAAGCCCAGCACGGGAATGGCCCAAATAAATCCTTTCACTGAAACATATCCGCCATCAATTTGCAATTCCTCATTGTCAGCGCGGCTCTGCAACATTTCATCAATGTCCCCCACTCGACCAACATTGCGCACCGCGCGCAAGACACTGGTGACGCGATTGAGATACATGAACCCCTCAACGCCCTGCACTTTGGACTCGATCGCCTCCACCACTTGCATGGCGTTGCTTCTGGCAATAAACCACTCCGGATCATCCGGCGCGAAATGAATTTGAAACGCCTTGCGCTGGGCGACAATCTTCAAACTTTTAATTATTAAGATGCTCAAACTCCAGCAACTAAAGAACATGATCAAAATGGGAATGCGATCAAACGCAGTGAGATATCTCCAAATAATTACACCAATTTCAGAATTGCGAATAATGAATGCTGGCACATACACAATGATCAACAGCACGATGGCGCCAATTAAACTGCTGCTTAAAGCTGGCGTTGTAAATGCCCCGCTCGGAAGGGAAAGTCGCGCCTCCGGATCAACCGAAGCGAAACGAAGCAACGGCTTCTGCGTGGATGTTGTGCTGTGCGAATTTGACCGGCTTTCAAATTGCGTCATTTGGTGGCTCCTCGAATAAAAATAAGTTGTGGTGATTGCGGAATTGGATTGGGTATGGCTTCGATAAAAAGAAGCTCGTCATTTTCTATTCGCACTGGGAAAAACCGCCATTTTCCATTCATCGCCTGGCCAACAATAAGCGCGTCTTTGCCGTTGGAAATGCCGCGAACTTTGTATGAGCGGTCTTGCGGAGCCAACATCACGCCCACCAGTCCAGCGGGAAGCATGCTTGCGTACATAATTTCATCGCGCTTCTTGGCGGCCTTGATGAGCTCTGAAATATTTGGCATTGCGGCCAAGGATTGCAGCGCGAGATTGCGCACATCCTCCGAGCGCGCCGCTTGATCGTTTGCGGAAACCATAAACGGATCGCTGGCGGTCACGGATCTCAGCGTTTCAAGCGAGCGAACCCATGTGGCGGCCGCGGCGTCAACCGGGTCGCTTTCCTGCGCGAAGTAGTCCAACCATGTCTTCCACAAGTCGCGTTGTAAATGCCAAGACAGAATTGGATTGCCCGTCTGCATCGACGCCTCCTTCGCAAGCAGCTCAAGCCACATGTCGCGGGCATTGCGCCATGAAGCCTTTGGCAAATCGGCGGCAACCGCAATCAGCGCCTGGGACGGCGGCCAGGGAATGTTCCCACCTAATAATTTTCCCTTCATGGCAATACGCGCCTTCAATGCGTTCGCTGGCGTGGCCAAATCATTTTTCGACTGCACCGCTTGCGCCCATGTATTTCCAAACTGATCCGTTCGCTTGCGATAAATCTTGCGTCCATCATCAAGCGATTGCTCGCCAAGATTCACCCATCCCGATTGCGTCAACCACGCCGCGGCTGCCGCGCCAATACCTTCCGCCGTTTTGGATTTACTGGATATTTGTCGGCATATTCCTAACACTAATTCCGCTGCCTCTTGATACGGGCTATATGGATACTCCGCCAAATACTTGGTTAAAAACGGTTGCAGTGAACGCGCCGTTGCAGCGTCGCCAAAATCAATGTCAGTGAGACCACCCATGGTTCCAACCCGCCCCGCCAAAATCGCCGTCACCATTTGAGTTCGCCACGCTTCAACACCCACTCCACCCTCCGCAACTTTCAATCCATGCTCATACGCTGTCAATTGTTTGCGGCGATTCAAAAGATCCCCAGCGACAGACAAAAGGCGCACATACAGATCGCGGTAGGCCACTTCGCTGTCGGGAATTTTTTCCACAGCGCGCAACAATTCATTGGAATCACTGTACAGCTTTGCATTTTGCTCTGCTTTCTCACGCAAGCGCGCGGCGTTCAGCGCCAAGCCTTGCAATGATTGCGCAATCGCCTGCGCGTCACGATTGCTCGCGGCGGCGATCGCGGCTATTTGAGCGGCGTCCACCACAGACTGATATTCCGCGGCGCGCCGTGTCAACGACGCCGGGTCAACTTGCTCGGCGGCGGTCAATGGAGCAACCGCGTTCAGTAGTGACTCCAATCGCATGAACTCCGCGCGCGCTTGATCAAGCGAAACCGTGCGACTGACCTGCGCTTGACTTGTTAATTGATCAGC
>CANJIC010000230.1 GCA_947474205.1 Planctomycetaceae bacterium
AGTGAGAGTTTTGAGCCTTTTCTTCGGGAATATGCGAAGGAATTGGAATCGGATGTTGCCATTGTCAGCGACACGGGAATGTGGGACATAGACACTCCCGCCATTACAACCATGTTGCGCGGCTTGGTGTATGTGGAGGCGAAGTTAAAGGGACCGTCGCATGATTTGCATTCAGGTTTATATGGCGGAGCGATCGTCAATCCGATTAATTCATTGGCGCGCATGATTGCCAGCCTGCATCACGATGATGGTCGCATTGCCATTGAAGGTTTTTATGACCAAGTGAAGCCGCTGCCAGAAAAAATAAAAAAGCAATGGGACACGCTGAATTTTGACGACGCGGAATTTTTAGGCAAGGCCGGCGTGAGCAAGGGCTTTGGCGAACCGGGATTCAACGCCATGGAGCGAACATGGTGTAGACCTACTTGCGATTGCAACGGCATCAAGGGTGGCTATCAAGGCGAGGGCGCCAAGACGGTGATTGCCAGCGAGGCGACGGCGAAGATTTCGTGCCGCTTGGTGGCCGACATGGATCCAGAAGATGCGTTCAAAAAATTGTCGGCGCATTTGCACGCGCGCGTGCCCACTGGCTACACGCTTGAAATGAAAACATTCGGTAAAAACCCGCCAATTCGCGTGAAAGATGAGAGCCCGTACTTGGTGGCGGCGGAGCGCGGCTTGGCCAAGGTGTATGGAAAAAAACCGGTGTGCATTGGAACTGGCGGCAGCATTCCCGCGGTGGGTTTCATGCAACGCATTCTTGGCGTGGAAAGTTTGTTGGTTGGATTTGGCCTGGATGACGACCGCGTGCATAGTCCAAACGAAAAATTTGAGTTGGCATGTTTCCGCCGCGGCGCATTAAGCCACGCCGCGATCTTGGCGGAGCTGGCGGGACTTCGTCCATAAATGTGCGCATGGCAATTCACACAATGAGATGCGTCGCCTCATTTCGCTTCGCCGTGCTGGCGGTGGCTTTGTTGTTGTGCGCCACCGAGCGCGTGGCGCGTGCGGATGATGTTGACATTCAGGTGGAACGATTTGGAGCGTTCAACGCGTTTCGCGGCGCGGATGTGACGGCGCTTCGCGTGCGCCTGCGCAGCGACTTACCCGAACCCACTTCCGCCATTGTGCAGTGGGACCTGGAGAACGCCGACGGCGATATGGCGTCCTATTGGCGCGAGGTCACGCTGCCGCCCGGGCAAAATGTGACGCGCTGGTTGTACGCCAAATTGCCCGCTATTTCCGCTAATTCTTTAGCGGGGCGTGTATTCAATGTCAGCGTTTTTCAAGCGCAGGGCGCACGGCGAATTCGACCACTTGGAACGCTTCGCTTTACTCCTTCGCAAGCGCAAGAGCAATCGCTGCCGCTAGAAATGAATCAAGATGCGATTGGGTTGGTGGGTGACGGCAAAATGGGTCTTGAACAACTTGGCGCGCTTGCCAATGGATTTTCGTTTGTGCCAAGCATGAATTCCTTCACGCAGTTGCCGCGCGGAATTTCGCCGGCTGAAATTCCAGATCGATGGGAAGGCTTGTGGAGTTTCAACGAAATCATTTGGTCGCAAGCGTCGCCGCAATTGCTCACGGGCGACCGCGCCGCGGCGTTGCGGGAATGGATTGAGCGCGGAGGATCGCTGGTGATTGTGTTGCCTGACAGCGGCAACCCATGGGCGATTGGTGGCGGAGCGCCACACTTTATGTCCGACCTATTGCCAAGCAAGGGCGTGATACGTGTGGAGGGCATACCTCTTGAAACATTGCTGCCCGCGCTTTCACGTGCGACGGAATTGCGCCGCGCCAATGTGCGCGCACCGGTGTATGTGTTTGACTCGCTGGCATTAAGCAAGCCATGGAAAGGGTTGATCGCTCTACCAGAAACCAATAAATTTGCAGGCAATTCCAGCGAAATTGCAAAATGGAATGGCCGCGCAAGCATTGTGGTTCGACGCCCGTTTGGGCATGGCTGCATCACGTTGATTGGCGTTGACATTGACGCATTGCACCGCGGCTCATACGCCAATGAATCGCTGCCGCAAGTGGATGTGTTTTGGAATCGAATTTTGGGTAGGCGCGCCGACAGCATGAGCGCGAATGAATTTGATCGACTGCAGAAATTTGAACCCAAGAAACTTGCCGCCGCATCCAGCTACGAGGAGTACAACTGCGGTGAAGGCGACTTGGTGTTTGGCGCGATTGGTTTGCAAGGACGCGTTGCCAGCGGCGTGCTTGTCACGCTTGCGTTGTTTGTTGTGTATTGGTTGGCGGCGTGCCCAATTGCATGGCTGGTGCTGCGCAAGAAAAAATTACAGCACTTGGCGTGGCTTGTGTTTGTGGGCGTGTCGTTGCTGGCCTGCGGCGCGGCGTATGCATTCAGCAGCATGATTAGCACAACCAGCAACGCCATGCGCTACTTGATGGTGCTTGATGCAATTGACAACCCCGCGAAAATGCCCGCCAACAGCAATGGATTGGCGCGCGCGTCCATGTGGATGAGCGCCATGCTTCCTGGATTTGGAACCGCTGAAATATCCATGAAATCCGCTGAAAACAACCGAAATATCTTGGCTACTTGGGCGCCAGCCACCTTTGGAAATGCCCAACGCTTTCCAGACTCCGCGCGCTTTGATCAATCGATTGATGATCCGGCCACATGCGCTCTTCCGGCGCGCGCGACCACCAGTGATTTTGAGGCGCGCTGGCTAGGCACTGTCCCTGCATCGTGGGGCGCGCTTCCTTCGCAGGTGGATGGAAAAAAAATCAAGGCCACGGCAAGTCAAGGAAAAGTGAATCTGATTTCGCTAGCGGGCTCGCTGACGCATCATTTGCCTGGAGCGTTAAAAAATGTGACGTTGATTCATGTGTCGCCATTTCAATTTCCAACGCAACATTGGAGCAACAGCAATCATGTTGCTTTGAACCCAAGCGCGCCGCTTGCCAACGCGGGCCGCATGGTTGCGCTTGCAAAAGATTGGTTGCCGGATGAAGAGTTGAATGTGGGTCAGGCGCTCTATGCAAACGGCGCGCTTGATGCCGCCAAGTTGGACGCCGGTTCGCTGACCCAGGAAATTGCGAACAACTATGCGCGACCATTGCGCCAACTGAGCGCGCGAATTTTGTCACGTCAAACAACTGATCTTTTTGTGGGCAATCGCTTGCAAATCAATTTGCAGATGCTTTCCTTGTATCAAATGCTGCAACCACCGGCGTATGAAATGAATCCGCCGGACGCGCCCGCGCCCATTCGCGTGACGCGCGAGATTGGGCGTTCGCTTGATCTTTCGCGCTGGCTGACGCAGCCCTGCTTAATTGTCATGGGAACGCTTGAAGATGCGGCCATTCCAGTGCCCGTGAGCGTGTCGGGCGCGCCGGCGCAAAGTAGCGGCAGCGTGTTGGTTCGCTACATCATTCCCCTGCCAGATGACGCGGCCATCTTTTGGCCGCCACTTCCCGTACCCTGAGTTGACCGTGGCGATGATTGAAACTGTCAACCTCACGAAAAAATATGGCGACTTGATCGCTCTGGACAATTTGAATTTGTCCATTGAGGCCGGCGAGTGTTTTGGATTCATCGGCCCCAA
>CANJIC010000231.1 GCA_947474205.1 Planctomycetaceae bacterium
ACCCCCACTTGCATTTTTTAGCATCTGCCTAGAATGCCAACCCACATGTCGCTCAACCTGAATCAATATCTGCCCTCGTGGCTTCCCGCGCTTCCGCAAACCATGCAAATCATTGTTGGCCTCATCGTCATCGTGATCATGTTGCACGTCATCTTGATTGGCTGCGCCTACTCAATCATGTTGGAGCGCAAACTAAGTTCATGGATGCAGGACCGCGTGGGACCAAATCGCACCGGTCCATTCGGCTTGTTGCAACCCATCGCCGACGGTTTGAAATTTCTCATGAAGGAAGAATTTGTTCCCGCGGGCGCCGACAAAATTTTGTTCATGATTGCGCCTGCACTACTGATGGTTCCCGCCATGATCACATTCACTATTGTTCCGTGGGCTGGCACGCTGAACTTTGACACGCTTCCGTTTGGTCTTGCCGCAACGCTTGGTCTGCAAGGCATCAGCGTGAAAATGTGCGGCGCCGTTGTAAGTATTGGCATGATTTATTTGCTGGCCATTGCAAGTCTTGGCGTGTACGGCGTTGCGCTTGGTGGTTGGGCCAGCAACAGCAAGTTCAGTTTCCTGGGCGGCCTTCGGGCCAGCGCGCAAATGATTTCATATGAAATTCCCATGGGTTTATCGCTACTTTGCATCATTCTTACGGCTGGCAATCTTGACCCATACGGAATTGTTGTGGCGCAAACTGGCGGAGGCATGTGGAACATTGTGCAGCAACCCGTCGCCGCAATTATTTTCTATACATGCTTGCTTGCCGAAGCCAACCGCGCGCCATTTGATTTAGCCGAAGCGGAAAGCGAACTGGTTGGCGGTTACCACACCGAATATTCCAGCATGCGCTTCGCTATGTTTTTCCTGGGCGAATATTTCCATCTCATCACCGGCGCCGCATTCTTTAGTTTGCTGTTCCTTGGCGGCTGGAGCATTAGTCCATTTGGTTTGTGGTTCGACTTGCCAGCCGAAGGCAGCCTGCTTCTCATCGGCGCGCAATTTGCCGTGATGATGGCCAAGGTCATCTTCATGGTTGCATTCGCCATGGCCATTCGCTGGACGCTTCCTCGCTTTCGCTTTGATCAACTCATGCGCCTGGCCTGGGAAGGTCTCATTCCAACTTCGCTCATGGTGCTGCTTATGACGGCGGCGTTCGTGTTCATGGGTTGGAATTCATACATTTGGATTGGCTCGCTTGGTTGCATCGCGGTGCTGTATTTAATTTCGCCCCTTATGCCGCGCCAAGCTTCGCCAAATCACAGAATTCCAATGATTGGAAGTCGTTTCAGCCCCATGGTCGATGGCACCGGCTCCGTGAGCCGCCACCCAATTGCCATGAGTGACGCGGCCATTCCTGACCCGCGCCAAGGCCCGCTCAGCATTCACTAGTTCAACAACGCGGCTTTGGGCTTGCGGCTTCAACCAACTGGCTTCAACGACTCGGCTTCAACTACTCGACGACGCACATAATCCACGCGCCTAAAGCCTGCCACGTATTCGATAATTCATTTTCAAACACAACGCTCGCCACGGTAAACGTAAGGCTGTGCACAAATGAGTTCACGCACAAACCGTTTTATAAAAGCAACTTGCGCCAACACTGCGCGTGTTGTGCACACTCATCCACAAACATATTTGCTATTCATTGCCCACGCGAAGCAAGCCGGCGCATTCGTCCAACCCACGCGCCATAGTCAAGCACCGCCCGCAAACGCGCCGCGCGCGACGGCATACGGCCAACATCCGTTCCGAAAGCCGTGTCAGCGCGCCACTTCCAATACGCACCACGCAATTTAAACTTTGACAACACCGCAAGTCGCGCCAGTTGCCACAACGCGTCAATTGTGTATTTCATTGATTCTCCAACGCGTCACCCATGTGTTGGTTTAAAAGCATGTGCGCCATCATCGTAATCAATCATGTGATTGTGTCACTCCCACTTGTGGCGCGCGCAATAATTTTGAAAATAATTCCAACATTCACTGTTACAAATTGCAAACACGCACTATATTGTTCACAACAAGAGCGCTTGCGCACTTGCCAATGTTGGTGACGCGATGGCGCATCACCACAGCACACCTCATGCTCGTCACTATGCGACGCCGATCGAAACTCCGACTCGATTGGTGTCGCTGTCTGTATTTACAAATACAAAGTGATAAATATCGCGGCATTTGCGCCTATTTTCACCAACCCGTCCGCCCGCGCCGTAGAATTAGCGCGTGGCAAAAGAACGCGTGTCTTATCTATGCGGCGCTTGCGGCGCCAACCATCCAAAGTGGTTGGGCAAGTGCCCAGATTGCGGCACGTGGGATTCGCTGCAGCGATTTGTTGAGGCAAAGCCAACGCCAGGCATGTTGCCCGTTAGCGTTCACATGGACACGGAGCTCAGTAGCGAGGCGCAACCGCTTGGTGAAATTCAAGCGTCGCTTATTCCCCGCATTGCCAGTGGTGTGGCGGAGTTTGACCGCGTGCTTGGCGGCGGATTTGTTCCAGGCAGCGTGGTGTTGCTTGGTGGCGACCCCGGAATTGGAAAGAGCACGCTTCTTCTGCAAGCCCTTGCGGCTCTAGCCGATGGTGGCAGCACAGTGCTGTACGCCAGTAGCGAAGAAAGCGCGCATCAATTACGTCTGCGCGCTGAGCGTCTTGAGACCGCAACAACAATCACCGCGCAAGAAAATCCCACCATAACCAAACGCACTCAAAACATTTCGCGCGAGAAAAATTTATGGATTCACGCGCAGAGCAATCTTGCGCGCATTATTGAGCAGGCGCGCAAACTGAATCCAACCGTGCTGGTTGTTGATTCAATTCAACTTGTGCACCGCGTGGATATTGACGCCGTTCCTGGCAGTGTTTCTCAACTGCGCCGCTGCGCGCTTGATTTGGTTGCGCTTGCAAAAACAACGGGAATTATCGTTGTAATTGTGGGTCACGTCACCAAAGACGGATTGCTTGCGGGCCCGCGCCTATTGGAACACTTAGTAGATGTGGTGCTTAGTTTCGAAGGCGACCGTCATTACGCGCACCGCGTTGTGCGCGCCGCAAAAAATCGTTTTGGCAGCACGCTTGAAGTTGGTCTGTTTGAAATGACATCGCTTGGTCTTCGCCAGGTTGATGAAAGCGCGCTTGCAGCTGATCCATCGCTTGCTCCGCGACCTGGCTCAGTATGTGTTCCAACTATGGCCGGCACGCGCTGCTTGCTTGCGGAAGTTCAAGCGCTTACCGCAACCGGTTTAGTTGGCGCCGCAAAAAGAAAAGCCTCGGGCGTTGATGCAAGCCGCCTTGCAATGTTGATTGCGGTTCTAGAACAACACGGCGGACTTCGCCTAGGCGATCAAGATGTGTACGCCGCGGCGGCAGGCGGCCTAAAAGTGCTAGAACCCGCCGCAGATTTAGCTATTTCACTTGCAGTTGCTGGAGCCAGACTTGGCCGCGCCGTGCCAGATGGTTTTGCAGCAATCGGTGAAATTGGACTTTCTGGGCAATTACGCCCTGTTTCTCAAATGCATGAACGCATTGCCGCGGCCGCAAGACGTGGTGTAACCCGCCTGGTTGTGCC
>CANJIC010000232.1 GCA_947474205.1 Planctomycetaceae bacterium
GATGGAAAAATCGGTTGCAGATAAATCATGGTCACGCCGAGATATTGCAAATAGTCAAGCGATGTGTTGGAGGCGAGCCCGGTGAAATCGCCAAAGCGAGTGTTCACGCCGTTGGTGGAATCGTTGTCGGAATCACACCATGCGATTGGCATGATCTGGTAGATCACCTCGTCTTGGGGAAGACGCGTCTCGACAAGTTTCAATGCGGCGGGCGATTGTTCAGCGCGACTGGGTGTTGATTCTTGTTCGAGCAGATACTCCTGCGGAAAAAAATCATCGGGCGTACATTTTTGCGTCGTGGCGAAGGTTGCTTCAAGTGCGATAAAGCAAGACGCGCAAGAAATGCAAGCCAAATGCAACAAACTTGTCTGGCGCCGCGTCATTGATTTAGTCTAATGCGCGAATCATCACAGACCAGCACTAATTTGGAGAATTATCATATTTGTGATGTGTATTTTTGCGAACTTTGTTTGAAAAAGTTGGCGTAAATCGAATATTTTTGTGGCTGAATCAAGGTTTTGAACTTTGCGAATTGGTTCAGCGTGTTGGTTCAGCGCGAATCAATCTCGGATGATTTGATCAGCGGTTTTTCAAGCACCTCAAAATACAAATCGTCGCGACGCGGCGTTCCGGCGCGCGGTTGACCATATGGAAATTTTTCCTGCTTGCCCGTCAGCGAATAGCCGCGGCGTTGGTACCACGCGATCAATGTGTCGCGCTGGCCAATCACAGTCATGCGAACGCGCGGCAAGCGCAACTCGTCGCGGATCACTCGTTCGGCTTCATGTAACAGTTGCCGACCAATGCCGGCGCTCTGCAACGTTGGCAGCACGGACACCATGCCGATGTAGCCCGCGTCTCCCGCATTTTCTATGCGCACGCATCCAACAAGGTGGGGCAATGCGCGCTCTTGCGAAGGCGTGTGGGCTTGATTCTGATCGAGAATTCGCACGGCCGTAGGACTTTGCTCCGCGAGGCGAATCCGTGAATGCGCGCCGCAAATGATTTCGCGAATTTCGATTTCGTCGGTGCGTTGACCATCTAAAATATCTGCTTCAGTGGTCCAACCCGCGCGGCTGGCATCGCCGCGGTAGGCGCTCTCCACCAAGAAAACCACAGCCGACACATCGGCGAGCGTGGCGTTTCGAAAAACTATTTGTTGCGCGGAACTCATATGGCAATGATAGAAGATGAAATGCACGGAGCGCAGTTGAAAGCCATGTTTTGTGTGGCGTGACTGAAGCAAGTCATGTTGTGATTCGCTTGCATTTCATACTATGTCCATTGAGCAAATGCCAAAGATCAGCAAGAAAGCAGAAATGATTTCAAACGCGCAAGCGCGGCGGGTGCTGCTGAATTTGCAAGGTCTTGGTGCTGTCCCGGAGTGTTCCAGCGCTCGCATGGTGCAAAAAGTTGTGCAACGGCTGGGGTATGTGCAAATTGATTCCATCAATGTGCTTGAGCGCGCGCATCACCTCATTCTTGGCGCCAGACTTGCGCAGTATCAACACGAACATTTCACGCACGCGCTTGAGAAATCACGGGGGTTATTTGAGCATTGGACGCATGATGCAAGCGCCATTCCAACGCAGTGGTTCGCGCATTGGAAGCATCGCTTCGCGCGCTACAACCAACGAGTGGAGCGAAGCGCGTGGTGGCGCGAACAATTTCGTGGTGACGCCGCGCCAATTATTCGACGCACGCTCGCGCGGGTTCGCCGCGATGGACCGCTGCGCACGCGTGATTTTGAAGCGCCAGACGGACACAAGAGCGGGGGTTGGTGGCAGTGGCATCCGGAGAAAGCGGCGCTTGAACATTTGTGGCGTTCTGGTCGGTTGGCGATTGCGCGTCGCGAGCGGTTTGAAAAAGTCTACGACCTTGTGGAACGTGTCTTGCCTAGCGCCATGGAGCAATCGAAAAGCAGTGAGGGTGAGCATGTGGAGTGGGCGTGCCGCGAGGCAATCAATCGTTTAGGAATTGCGTCGGCGCGAGAAATTGCGAATTTTTTCTCCGCAGTTACGCCAGCTCAAGCAAGCGTTTGGTGTGAACGCGCGCTTGCGCAAGGCGAACTTGTTGAAGCGATTGTTGCGCCAAGTATGAAGCGCGGAGTGGGCGCGGCGGTTGCGCCCTTGAAAAGTTTCGCGCTACCTGATTGGCGTGAATTTGCTCAAAAACCCGTGGATAAACGCATTATTTTATTATGTCCATTTGATCCGGTGGTGCGCGATCGCGCGCGCTTGTTGCGGCTCTTTCAATTTGACTATCGCTTTGAGGCGTTCACGCCAGCCGCCAAGCGCAAACACGGCTATTACGTGTTGCCCTTGTTGCAGGGCGATGAAATAGTGGGGCGCACGGATTTAAAGTTTGATCGACAGCGAGGCGCGTTGGTTGTGCGCGGATTGTGGTGGTCGGATTCAATTGGAAACAAGGTCATGCGTAAACGCAAATTTATCGAGGCGCTGGATGCACTTGCTAGGCAAATCGGCGCGACTTCTTGTGAGTTGCGCGTATGAATAAAAATAATTTTAAATTTATTATTACTTCAATTGCTTTCCGCTCGATCCGCTTGCCCGCGCGTATCGAAGATCAATCGCTGAACTGCCCAAAGTAATGTCCTTGATGGAAGCCAATAAATCGGAACGCGTCACTTTGCCGCTGGCGGGAAGTTTTGGTTCCTCGCTGAGCGCGTAAAGCGTGACCGCATAAATTTTTTCACCCGGACCCTTGGAGCAAGGAGGAGCGTATTGGGCGCGGCCGTTCACCGTGTTCACTCCCCATGTGCCCATATTTTTCTGGCCAGCATCAATCGACTTGGTTGTTGCGGGAATGTTCCAAGTGACAATGTAGACATGTTCCTCCGCGCCAGGCCTCGGAATATGGTGCATGGTCAACGCAAGGCTTTTTGTTCCTGCAGGCAAATCGCTCCATTGAAATGGTGGCGACAAACTTTCACCGTCACAGGTGAACTTCGCATCAAGCAAGCCGTTCGCACCCACACCTGAACTTGAAAATGGAAATGCGTTGGCCGCGCGCGGAGTGGATGCGGTGGATGAAGTTTCACCCGCGCCAGGTCGATCATTCGCGTCGCGATCGCCGCGCGTAGGTCTGTCACCATCTTCACGCGGAGGTGGACGATCATTTGGATCTTCATTTTCACGCGGAGGTGGTGGACCGTCCTCTCGCGGAGGTGGTGGACCATCCTCACGTGGTGGCTTGTCGCCTTTGCCGCGGCGCCCATCTTTCTGAGGGCCCTTGCCATCGCCGCGGCCTTCTTTGGATGAATATGTTTCAGTACTTTTTTCCCCATCCACACTGGTGAAATTGAAAATGACTTTTCCTGAAGCATCCACGGAATACTCCACAAAGCCAGGCTTGCCGCCAACTTCATAGGTCAACTTCCACGCCTTGGGCGCAGTTTGTTTGAAGCCAGTGATCTTGGCGCCGCGCAAAGGAGTGGTGTCTTGGCGCAATGGTTGCGCATGCGCCTGCGGAACAATCTCATCGCCTTGCATTTTTACATTGCCGCGCATGCCGCCATTGATATATGGA
>CANJIC010000233.1 GCA_947474205.1 Planctomycetaceae bacterium
GAAACAGTGCAGGTCTTGCGCGCGTCGCCCGCTTCAACGCGCTCAATCTTCAGCGCCAGTCCCGTGTCGCTGCTGACTTCAATCAGCACACCAGACACGCGCACCTCGCCGCTAGAAACTTCATACTGCACCGGTAGCGCGGTGGTCATGTGGTGCACCACGCGGCTGGCGTCGCGTCCAATCACGCCGTCGCATGGACCGCACATTCCAACATCCGTAATAAAGGCGGTGCCACCAGACAGTATGCGCTCGTCCGCGGTGGGCACGTGCGTGTGCGTGCCAATCACAGCGGCCACTCGGCCATCAAGGTGGTGTGCCAGCGCGGCTTTCTCGCTGGTCACTTCCATGTGTGCTTCAACAATCACAAGCGGACGTTTTTCTGGAAGTTCTTTCAGCACGCGGTCGACCGTGGCGAAAGGATCATCCGCGGGCAGCGGAAAATAAATCCGTCCAAGCACTGTGGTCACAAACACGTCGCGCGGACGACCCGCCGCCGCCGCAATGCGAACCCAGCGCTTGCCTGGGGCGCGATCGGACAAATTGGCTGGCCGACAAACAGGTATGGATGGATCTTCCAAGGCCGAAGTAATTTTGGGATCGCGGTAAACATGGTCGCCCAACGTCACCGCATCGGCGCCGGCGTCGCGCAAGGCCTGCAACAAATCTGGCGTAATTCCCGAGCCATTGCGAATGTTTTCGCCATTCACAATGACCACGTCGGCAGAATATTTTTCACGCATGATGGGCAAGTGCTTGGTCACCGCGGCGCGCCCAGGCGCCCCCACCACATCTCCAAGAAATAAAATTCGCATTGGACGCGCCATAGTGGTTACACTCTACATCAAGCGTGGACTTTCCATTGGTGAAATTCCCCGCTCATTGAAATTCAACCATGAGCACAACGGCATTCCATAATGGCGACAAGGTTCGCCACAACGCCCGCCCCGAATGGGGTATTGGTTCTATTTTGAAAGTTGAAATGTTGACACGCGAAGGCAAGCCCGATCAGCGCTTGTGGATTCGCTTTCCAAACATTGGAACCAAGACGTTGTTGGCCAGCGCGGCGGATTTGGAAATCACCAATGAAATTGTGGCGGATGTCGCGCAATCCATTCACGCGCGGCCAACGCTGGCGCAAGTGGAAATGAAACGCGAAGGCGGCTGGCTTGGCAAGGCCAGCGCCGACAAACCAGAGACTGTCATGACCGCGCTTACTCCGCAAGCCACCGATCCATTTCTAAGTTTGCGCAAGCGTTTGGAAGTCACGCTGTCGCAATATCGTTTCGAAGCCACCGGCGCGCGCCTGGTGGATTGGGCCGTGGCGCAAAGCGGAATTGATGATCCATTGAGTCGGTTCAATCGCCAAGAACTAGAGCAATTTCACGCCAAATGGCGCTTTGAACTGGACGCGCACTTGGGCAAGTTGCTGTTGGAATGCCGCCGCGAACCCGATGTGTTGGCTGGTGAACTTTCCAAAGCGCCGCCATTGGCGCAGCGCGCCGTGCAAAAAATTCGCAGCATGCGCTAAGCGCGTAGCCCCGCGCACCAACATCCGTGTCCTAGCCACGCCTGTCGCCACTTTGTTTCATTCACGCGCTTGAAAAATGATTCCGTCTGTTCCGTCTGCGCAGACTGACGACACACAATTCATCTTTGAACAACACACAAAGCTTGCAAACGCGTTTTTTAGTATGGATATTCAATGCGGAGGACACGCTATGAATGACAACTCGATGGAAAACAAAATGAAGGACGCGCTTGAATCGCTTTACACCATTTGCCTGGGCGCGGATGGCGTGGCGGCGCAACAGCGCATTCAAGCGCGTGAAAATATTGACGCCTTGCGCATGTTGTGCGCCTATCAAACATTCGATGTGGAAGCCACGCGCCGCGAAATCGCCACGCTTCGTGCCTTGATCAAGAGCAAAAAGAAACCGCGCCGAAAAGACTAAAAACCTTTGAGCCAGCCGCCAACTGCGCAGCTCATTCAGAAGGCGCGCGCATTCTGCGCAACTCAATGCGCTACGGCCCTTGCTTTGAATTGCGTTGCAGCGACGCCCAACAACCTCATGTTCAAGGCGCATATTTTTTAGCGAGTGAAACCAAGCCACTGAGCCTCTAGGTCGCGCTCGCGAATGGGCGGCGTCAAACCCTGCCCCGCGCCCCACGGCAACAATCGAGCAAAGCGAACGCACCAACGCAATTGCGTCCAAGTCGCCTCGTCGCAGCGCTTGGGCCGCTGCTGTGAAAGTCGCGGTTTCCACAGCGCATCAAATTGATCACGTTGCGCGCGCAACACACCCGCGCCTTCAAGTTGCGCCACACGAGCGCGGTGTGCCTTGATCAACGTGTGCGCCACCAACAAATAATTCAACGGCATGTTGTGTATCCAACCTGGCCGCAGCGCATCATCGCGATCGGCTTGCGCCTCTTGCAAAATTGGCGCCCACGACGCGGGCGCGGGCCGCTTCAAGTCTGAATCAAGCGCGCGCACTTCATGCGCAAGAGCCGCCACGGCGTGAAGCACGCGCTGCGTGGCGCCAAGAATGTTCTTGTCCAAGCCCTCAATGCGCTCGTTGAATTGATCGCGTGTTGGAAGATGTTCATGGCCGTCAAACAATAAAAGCTGCGCAATACGCCCCAACAATTGATTTTTCCACGCATCGTCGCTTAGGCGCGCCACGGATTCAATGGCCGCGAACTCGCCGTGGAATTCCAAATGATGCTCAATGGCTCCGCGGTTCAGTTGCAGAACCAATTCGCATAGCGCGTGCAACTGACTTTCATGCGCCTCTTGCAACGTGGCAAATTGCCGCAAGCGCACGCCGCCGCGATTTTGTTCAGGTTGGCACACTTCAAGCGCGCAGAACGCGCGAACCTGCGCCGCGTCATGAGAAATATTCACGGTCATGGGCAACACTTCTGGCAACGGCGCAATCCACCAGGCAAATTCTTTTCCAATAGGCAAGCCATTTGTCGTACGCGCGATCACCGCACGGCGCGCCTGATCAGCTTGCGCGCCAAATCGCCTCAGCAGTTCCGGCGCGTCGCGGCTGCTCGCAAGCACTCTGCCATCGTTATCAATCACCTCAATGCGCGCGCTAAAATGCGCGGGCACATTGGCCAGCGCAAAATCTTCCACGCGCACTTCCAGTCCACTGGCGCGCTTCAACTCGCGCGCAAGCAACTCCAGAAGCGAACCAGAACCAACCGCATACTGCTCCAAAAACGCTTGAATCACAGCCTCAACTGGATGAAATCGCGCGCGCACGCGCTTGGGCAAACTGCGAATGAGCGCCTCTATTTTTTCCGCTATCAATCCAGGCACAAGCCACTCCAGCCGTTCGCAATCCAAATCCGGCAACTCAAGTAGTGGCACGCGCACGCTCACTCCATCGGCGTCGGCGCCAGGCTCATGTTGGTATTGCACATTGGCCACATGGCGTCCAACATCAAGTTGTAACGGCCCCTGTGCCTCGTGCGAATCTGGCAGTGTCTGCGCAAAAAAATCCGATTGCGTCATGCGCACTATGTCGGGCTTACGCCGC
>CANJIC010000234.1 GCA_947474205.1 Planctomycetaceae bacterium
GTTGCGGCCATTGTGACCCTGCGAAATCGGTGAACTTGCGTTACACTTCTCGACCCGGTCTTTCGACCAACAAGTGACTCAATTATGCCAACGATTAATCAACTCATCAAAAATCCCCGACGCAATCCGCCAGCCAAAAGCAAGGTGAAAGATCTTGCTCGTTGCCCACAGCGACGTGGCGTGTGCCTTCAAGTGAAGACCGTGACACCAAAGAAGCCAAACTCCGCGCTTCGCAAGGTGGCGCGTATTCGTTTGAGCAACGGAAAAGAAATCACCGCGTATATCGGCGGCGAAGGCCACAATTTGCAAGAGCATTCAATTGTCTTGGTGCGCGGCGGCCGCGTGCGAGATCTTCCTGGTGTTCGCTACCACGTTGTGCGCGGCATTTTGGATTGTCTTGGTGTTGATGGTCGCAAGAAGGGCCGTTCGTTGTACGGCGTGAAGAAGAAGGCCGCGGCGACCAAGAAGAAGTAATTAGAAATTAGAAATTTGTTCGCGTGCTTTGTGGCGCGAATGCATTTCAAGTTTGTGTTTGAAGTTTGGGTTTGAAGTTTTTTTCGGCACAATTTCGGCAAGTAATCAAGGAGCCACTCTAAGGGCGCGTTGCCCATGCCTTGGTGAACTGACGTCCCATTTCGGGATGCCGAGCCACAGGAGATCCCCCAATGGGCGGACGTATTACGAATAGCGAAGCGCAACTGCAGCCAGATCCTCGTTACCAAGACAAATTGGTCGCCAAGTTTGTCAATTGCATTATGTATGACGGCAAGAAAGCCACGGCCCAAAAGGTTGTGTATCAAGCCTTCGACACCATTCAAGCGCGTCTTGAAAAGGAAAAGTTGGACACGTTGCCTCGAACGGCGATTGAAGTTTTTCAAAAGGCAATTGAAAATGTGAAGCCAGTTGTCGAAGTGCGTTCAAAGCGCGTCGGTGGCGCCAATTATCAAGTGCCAATGCAACTCAATCGTCGACGCGCGCAAAGTTTAACTTTCCGCTGGATTATTGATGCGGCCCGCGCTGAAAAGGGTCGACCAATGCACATTAAGTTGGCCAACGAATTGTTCAGCGCTTGCAAGAATGAAGGCAAGGCTGTTGCGACACGTGAGAACACGCATCGCATGGCGGACGCCAACAAGGCATTCGCTCACTTTGCTTGGTAATTTGTTAATTTGTATTTCAATGTGAATTCATGGCGGCGATCCTTCGGGGTCGCCGCTTTTTTTGGCTTAGTCATTTGGTCTTCAACGTGAATTCATGACGGCGATCCTTCGGGGTCGCCACTTTTTTTGGCCAAGTCATTTGGTCTTCAACGTGAATTCATGACGGCGATCCTTCGGGGTCGTAGTTTTTGGGCGTTTCTTTTTTTGCTCAAGCGTGGGACACTCTCAATATGCCTCAACGTCAGCGTCATCAACGACAAATCACTTTGCCCTGGTGTGGCGAAGAAGGTCAATCGCGAATTCGCGGCGCGCATGTGTTGGTGGTTGGTTGCGGCGCGCTTGGTTGCGCATCCATTGAGTGGTTGGCGCGCGCGGGTGTTGGTCAGTTGACGTTGGTGGACCGCGATGTTGTGGAGTGGTCCAACTTGCAGCGTCAACAACTTTTCAGCGAGCGCGATGCGCAAGTGGGCGCGCCCAAGGCGGAGGCTGCGGCGCGACGTGTGAAAGAGATTGATTCCACCATTCGCGTGCACGCCTGCGTTGAGCATGTGAATGCGGAAAATGCTGCTGATTTGGCGCGCGGCGTGAATGTGATTGTGGATGGCTTGGACAACATCGAGACGCGCTTCGTGTTGAATGATTTATCTGTTCGCGATGGAATTCCTTATGTGTACGCGGCGGCCGTGGCCATGGAAGGTCGATGCATGGTTGTGTTGCCGCGCGATGTTGCTGTTGATGTTGACGAGCGCATTTCCATGGCGGGCGTTGCAAACGAGGTGGACGCGCAAATTTCCAAAGCTGGCTTTGCAAACGCCGTGGACGCGCAAATTTCCAAAGCTAACGTTTCAAATTTAATTCACGCGCGCATTTCCAAAGACATCGCCAACACTGGCGAATCGAAAGCCACCCACTTTGCGGCGCGCGGCGCGTGTTTGCGTTGCGTGTTTCCAGAAATGCCAGCGCCCGGCGTGTTGCCAACCTGCGATCTTTCTGGCGTGCTTGGGCCGTTGGTTGGAATGGTGGGCGCATATGCGGCAAGTCAAACTTTATTCCTGTTGGCGGCACGCGCTGATTTGCTTGAACGAAAATTATGGAGCGTGGATTTGGCCGCGCATCGGCACGCAACGATCGCGGTTTCAATTGATGAGCATTGCGCGTGTTGCGGCAAAAAAGAATTTTCATTTCTTGAGCCAGTGAATGAAGCGTCGCGTGTGGCGCACTTGTGCGGGCGGGGGGCGATTCAGGTTCTGCCCACGCGTCGGGTGAAAGTAAACGGCGCGACGGTGGACATGGATTTGTCCGCGTTGCAAAAACAATTGCTCGACCATGGACAATTCGCAATGCGTGGCGGATCTTTGCACGGACAACTGCGCAATATTCCAGGGCTTGGCGGCGAACCTGTTGAATTAACTATTTTCGCCGATGGCCGAGCCATTGTTGGCCGTTGCAGCGACGAAACCATTGCGCGCTCCATTTATGATCGCTTCATTGGCAGTTGAGAAAATTTCAAATTCACTTTGTTGGAGCTGGGGAATCGGTATAGGATTCATCTATGACAACAGCAACCACCACCAGCGTAGGAATTGGATCAATGATCGCCCCGGGCCTTCTGTACGGCATCAGCTATGCGGAAAAACTCTGCAAGGATATTCCGGCCGACAAGTTTGGCCACTGTCCAATGAAGGATGTGAATCATCCGCTGTTCTACATTGCGCATTTGGGTTTGTACGCCGAGCGCATTTTGGAAATGATTGGTCGCAAAGATTTGGCCAACCCAATCGATCCCAAGCAAGATGAATTTTTTAAGAATGGCGCGCCGTGCTTGGAGCAAACTGGCCAATATCCAAACAAGGATGTTGTGTTGAAAAATTTCTTGGAGCGCTACAAGCTTGTAGCCGCCACGCTGCCTGGCGTTTCAGATGAGACTTTCTTGCAAGCCAATCCAATGGGCGGACGTATGAGCGAAATGTTTCCAACAATGGGCTCGGCAGTCATGTTCATGTGCGGTAGCCATATGCAAATGCATCTTGGACAAATCAGCGCGTGGCGACGAGTCATGGGCATGGGCAGTTGCAACTGAGTGTTGCCAACTGACAAATCCACAAGCATTCCATGCACAAATCGCACATTCTTGCCTTTGATCAAGGCACGACCAGTTCGCGCTCAATTGTTTTTGACGACAATGGCGCATTGCGATCTGTGGCGCAGCAGGAGTTCCATCAATCATTTCCAAACGCTGGTTGGGTGGAGCACAACGCGCAGGAAATTTGGACCACGCAACTTGAAACGGCGCGCGAATGCATCAAGCGCGCCAAGATTGGTCCGCGTGATATCGCCGCAATTGGCATAACAAATCAGCGTGAGACCACGGTGATTTGGGA
>CANJIC010000235.1 GCA_947474205.1 Planctomycetaceae bacterium
GCTCCACGGCGTAGCGCAAGTATCCAGTGGCGCTGAATATGATATTTGGAAATGGATCATTGGCCGCGATGGCGGGAATGGCGACATCGATCGGATCAATTGGCTCATCTACGGCGGCGGAAAAAATGTGCGAGCGGTCGGAAATGTAATCGTTATAAAATGGAAGGCCGTTGATGGGCCGCTCGCACCACGCTGTGTCGCCAGGCTTGCGCACATACAAGGCCCATGATTTTTCCAAATCGTTCTTGAGATAGAACCAATGTTGGCTGGCGTACTCCACGCGCGCCACAAAGAGCGGCTCCACAATGGCAGTTCCTTGGGCTTTTACAGCTCTTTCTACGGGCTTTTGCTCATTTCCAGTGAAGAGTAAATCCTCCGCAAGGTCGGGCCGACCAGCGATCACTTGGCGAATAAATTTCTGGCGCGGTCCATCCACAATCAGCATAATGCTGTAGGCGCTCTCACCCAACGCGTCCGCCGTTTGCATTTTCCAGTTGGGATCAATGGAGGCCACTTGCACAGACCACTTCTCCGCACCCACTTGAATTTGAGTTTGATTGCCTGGCGAAGCCAGAATTTTTCCAACGCCCTTGCTAGCGCCATCGCTTGATGTGATTTCCAAAAGCACTTCGCGCCGCGACACAGGCGCGTCGCCCTCGACCTTGGTTGAAAAATACCACAGGCTTCCCGCGATCAATGTGAGAATGCCAGAGTGAATCATCCACACGCCAAAGTTCACTGGACGAAATGGAATTCGCCGCAGCGTGGTCCACGTGATGTTGGCCGCGATCAACAACATCAAAGTGAGAAATGGCCACCAGTGAAACCATTCGAACTCCGTCAACTCAAACGGACGCCACTGTCGCAACATGGAGTACCGCCACGCATCAGGGTGAAATACATTGGGATGAATCGGATAGACAATTCCAGCGCTGCCCACCGTCATATAGATGAACAAGAGCGCGAGCAGCGTGATTCCAAACTTGACATTGGAAAATAAATTGGAGATCGCACGAAATGGATTCATGGGTGGAGAGTCGATTCTACGAGGGCATTGCGAGGCAAGCCACACGACAATCCATGCGCCTAGAAATGGTTACCATATTGCCCCTATGAGAAACCCCATGCACAAAACACTCCAATCCGTCCTTGTATTTGGTCTATTTACCGCAGTGTCCTTATTCAGTGGCTGCAAGGCTGCAACACCCGCCGCAACTGCCGAGCCAACCGCAGCCGTTGCAACCGCGCCTGTTGCGCCAGCCAAAGCAGTTGCAGCAACCGAACCTGACGCTCCAATTGCGCCTGCAAAACCTGTAGCTCCAGTTGCACCCGCACCTGTAGCTCCGGTCGCACCAGCAAAACCCGTTGCATCCATAGTTCCGGCTCAACCAGTTGTGCCAGCCGCAGCTCCCGCCACAACCACAGCCATGCCAATGTCAGACATGATGTATGTGGTGATGAAGACCAACAAGGGTGATGTGGTCATGGAACTTGATCACAAGATGGCGCCAAAGAGCGTTGAAAATTTCATGGCGTATGTGAATGCCAATTACTACGACAAAACAATTTTTCACCGCGTGATCCGCGACTTCATGATCCAAGGCGGCGGATTCACAAGCGACATGGCGCAGAAGTCCACCAACGCTCCGATTGTCAACGAAGGCAAGAATGGGTTGCTCAATACACGCGGCACTCTTGCAATGGCACGAACCAACGATCCAAATTCAGCCACAAGCCAATTCTTTATCAACACGGTTGATAATCAGTTTCTTAACGCCGGTGGTCGTAACCCCGGCTACGCGGTGTTTGGCCAAGTGATTGACGGCATGGATGTGGTCGATGTGATTCGCGCTGTGAAAACCAAACGCGGTGATGTTCCCGTGGAGACCATGGAAATCATCTCCATTCGTCCACTGCCTGGACCACCAGCCGCCAAGAAATAAGCGGCAAAACCGCTTGTTTCACGATGGCGCATGAACCGAAAGGTTCAACCGCCACAAAATATTTGCACAATCGCTCCCGCGGACTTCATCCGCGGGAGTTTTTTAATGCCGCCACAAGTTGGGCCTCGTTCCAAATTGCCACGCCCAAAGCGCGCGCCTTTTCCAATTTGCTACCTGCGTCGCTTCCAGCGATGACAAAATCTGTTTTCTTGGAAACAGATCCGCTGATTTTTGCGCCGAGTGATTCCAACCGCTCGGCTAAATCCGAGCGCTCAAAATTCTCAAGCGTGCCCGTGAGCACAATTGTTTTTCCGGCGAACATGTGGTCAGCACCCACGCCAGCCATCTTTGCCGCGCCATACAAAGGGCTTCGCAAATTCACGCCTGCGGCCGCCAAGTCCTTGAACATCTTACGAATGTCTGAGCGGCGCAAGTCCCCCGCCAAACTTGCCGCCGTGGTTTCACCAAAGTCATCCAGCGCTTCAAACTGCTCTTGAGTGGCCGCCAACAACGCGTCGGCGTCTGGAAATATTTTGGCCAAAGTCTTGCTTGCCGTTGCGCCAATGTGACGCAAGCCCAGCGCCGCCAACACGCGCGCCAAACCTTTTTCCTTTGCGCTGTTGGCTGAATCAATAATTGATTGAGCTGTTTTCAAGCCAATTTTGCGCTGTTGCGTGCCCGCGCTTGTGGTGGCCTCGCTGGTCATCTGCGCCATCGTGTTGGCGTCAAGCGTGAATAGATCGGCGAATTTTTTCACCAGTCCCGCGTCAACCAATTGATCGACAACCTTGTCACCAAGGCCTTCTATGTTCATTTGATCGCGGCCCACAAACCACTTCACGCGCTCGCAAAATTGCGCCTTGCACGCTGGGTTGCGGCAAAATATTTTAGGACCCTCTTTTTCTAATTCACTTGCACAACTTGGGCACACAACCGGCGCCACCACTGGCACGCTATTTTTCTTGCGCGCTGAAACATCCACTTCCACAACTTGCGGAATAATTTCGCCCGCCTTCTCAACCAACACGCGGTCTCCCACGCGAATGTCCTTGCGCCAAATCTCCTCGATGTTGTGAAGCGTGGCGTGGCGCACCGTACTACCGCCAACAAACACCGGCTCCATAGTGGCGCGCGGAGTGAGCGTGCCGCCCTTGCCCACTTGCCATTCGATGTTCACAAGCGTCGTGGTCTTGCGCTCGGCTGGATATTTAAATGCAATCGCCCAGCGCGGCGACTTGCTGGTGGATCCAAGTTTCTCGCGCATCGCCAGCGAATCAATCTTCACCACCATTCCATCCACGCCGTAATCCAGTTGCGCGCGCTCCTTGTCAAAACTTTCAATGGCGGCGCACGCCATGGCGCAGTCGTGGCAACGCATACTGCGGGTGCTGGTGGGAATGCCAAAACCCCTGCATTTTTCAAGCATTTTCCAGTATGTGCCAATATCCATGGCGTCGAATTCGCCAAGCCCATGCATGGTGAAACGCAACCCACGCGCGCGCACCACCGCGGGATCCAAACTTTTCAACGTGCCCGCGGCGGCGTTGCGAGCGTTCACAAACAACTGCTCGCCCTCTTTCTCA
>CANJIC010000236.1 GCA_947474205.1 Planctomycetaceae bacterium
ATTCCAACCAGCAAGAAGGAAACGTTCTCCACGGCCGCTGATAATCAAACCAGCGTCACCATTCACGTGATGCAAGGCGAGCGCGAGTTTGCCGCGGACAACCGTAGCCTGGGTCGTTTCGACTTGACGGGAATTGGTTCGGCTCCACGTGGCTTGCCGCAAATTGAAGTTGAGTTTGCCATTGACGCCAACGGAATCTTGAATGTGTCCGCCACCGACAAGGCCACCAGCACCAAGAAGGAAATCCGCATCACTGGCTCAAGTGGTTTGAGCAAGGAAGAAGTGGCGCGCATGCGTCAAGAGGCGGAGCAAAATGCGGCGGCTGACAAGACGCGCCGCGAACTCATCGACCTGCGCAATCAGGGCGAGGCGTTGGCGTACTCCACCAAGAAAAGTTTGGAGGAGCACGGCGGCAAGATTTCGCAGGAGAGCCGTGGCAAAGTTGAAAGCGCGTTGTCAAACCTAGAGGACAAACTCAAGGGCGAGGACAAGGCGGCCATTCAAGCGGCCATGAAGAACTTGAATGATGCGGCCATGGAGCTTGGCAAAGCCGTATATGAAGCCAGTTCGGCTGGGCAAAAGCCTGGCGAAGGCGCGGATGGCGCCACACCAGCCGGCGGCAAAGAAGATGTGATTGACGCCGAGTTTGAAGTGAAGGACCAGAAGTAAGCCGCTTCTACATGAGTTGACTTTGAAGCCGCGGAGATTTCTCTCCGCGGCTTTTTTGTGGCGTAAGCGTGTCAGCGTCCTATGATGCCGCATGAACATGCAAAAAATTTCCCTGCTGATTGCGTGCGCGCTGGCTCTTGCATTTGCATTGGGCAACCACATGCCGCAAACGCCAGCACGAATTGGTTGCGCATGGCCGCTGAGCACATGTCCCGTGTGCCTGAAGCCACTTGGCGCCACGCCCGTGATAAAAATAATCGATGACCCAAAAGATCCCAGCTTGAATGGCCGCGAGATTCGTTTTGAAAGCGAGCAGTGCGCCGCCACATTTGAAATTGATCGCGCCAAATATCTCAAGCCCGCCAATGAGCAAATGGTGCGCGAACAATTGCCGCAATATCCGGCGATCAATTGCGTGGTCATGCCCGACGAATCGCTGACCGATCCCAACAGCGCCAATGCCGGCAAAGGCGAAAATATAATTGTTGGAAATAGATTGGTGCGCACCTGCTGCGGGCAATGCGCGCGCCGCGTGCGCCGCGATCCAGTGAAGTGGCTGGCGCAAGTGGACAAAGGAATTGTGGCTGATCAAGGCGCGAAGTACGCGTTGAAAGTGTGCGTAATCAGCGGCGCGCCATTGCCAGGCGAACCAGTGAATGTGTTTATTGGAAGCCGCCTGGTGGAAGTGGCCACGCCCCAAGACGCGCTGAAAGCGCAGCAAAAACCGCTCGAAACGCTGGCCGCGCTAGACGCCGCCATTGCCGCGTTGAAACCAAGCGCTGAAAAAAAACCCTCGACAGACGCGCCACCCATTGCCAAGCCTGACGCGAAGTGATGGGCTGTTGCGCGTGCAGGAGCGCAACTAGGCACGCAGATTACGTATGACGAATGAGGCATGTAATGCGTCACGACTGCAATGCGCCACGCCTGCAACGCGTCACACTTGCAACTCATCACGCTTGCAACTCATCACGCTTACAACGCGCCACCCTTGCAACGCGTTACACTTGCAACTCATCACACTTGCAACGCATCACGCTTGCAACTCATCACGCTTGACGCCATTGCGGCAGTCATCACCGTGAATGACTTTTAATTATTCGGGCTTGCGCACAAGCAACGCCGTGAATAAACCCGGACCCGTTGCCACAGGATCACTGGCAAGCAATCGATAGCGTCGCAATTCAAAGCCCGCCGCTTTGGCAAGGCGGCGAATGGTGTCGGCGGAAAAGCCCAGATGCACATGACCCATGCTGGCGGCATACGCGCGCCGATCATGCGCCACCATGTCAACTATGAATAATCGGCCGTTGGCTTTCAGCGCGCGCGCAACTTCACGCAGCGCCGTTTCAACATTCACAATGTGGTGCAACACAAGCATGGCAACGGCCAAATCCACTTCGCCATCTTTCAAGGGCAATGCTTCCATGCTTCCACGACGAAATTCCACATGCTTCACATGCGCAAGGCGTTTCTGCGCGGCGTCCAACATTGATTTTTCACGGTCCACCGCTATCACTTTGCGCACCAACCCGGCCAACACTTCGCTGGCCTCGCCGGTACCGCAACCCACATCGACGACCACGGTGTCGGGATCCAAAAGATCAAGCAACGCGGCGTTGGTGATGTTTGTTCCAAAAAGTTTTTGGCGAACATCGCTCCACTCTCCACCCACACGACCAAAAAACGCTTGGCTGTCCACGCGCCGCGACGCGATCACGCTGGCCATGCGCTGTCGATCCTGCGCGATTTCTGGATGCGTTTGAATACTGTGGCGCGCCACTTCCCACAACGCCTTGGAATCATCGGGCATGTTGGCGTTGGCCATGCGGTACAAACCCGCCGTGCCATCGCTGCGGCGCGCAATCCACCCGCCATCAAGCAATGGTTTTAAATGGCGACTGGCGGTGCTTTGCGGCACTTGCACAATGCGCGCCAACTCGCCAACGCTCAACTCCTCATCGGCTAAAAGATGCAACATGCGCAGGCGCACAACATCGCCTAGCGCTGTGAATTGACCTAGCAATCGATCAGCGTCACCAATGTTGCGTGCGTTGCGCCGACTCATCGCGCCACGAAATTAAATTCCACCGGGCAAGGCCAGCGTTGGACCAAGAACTTGACCGCGTGATTCAAGCGCGGCTTGAACGCGTGGATCATTTGGGTTCACGCCGTAGGCCTGGCGCAATCGCCGCAGAGACTCGGCTTTATCGCCAAGTTTGTCCTGCAACGCCGCCATGTCTAGATATGGACTAATGATGCGCTTCATGCCGTAGCCTTGGTCCAATTCAATGGCGGCCAAGAGCGCGGTTTTTTCGGAATCCATGTCGCCAGTGCTGTCGGCAATTTCGGCCAACTTCACATACGCCTCGGCGCTGCGAAACTCCGCGCCGGCGTTGCGAAGAAGCAAGTACACCTCGGGAATATCTTTTTGCTTCTCCATGCAATCGGCCAAGGCAAAGACCACATCCATGTTGTCGGGCTTGCGCGCGTTGGCGGCCTCAAGCGCGTGACGCGCCTCGGGCAAATTGTTCAAACATAATTCCGCTTTGCCATAAATAAATTGCGCCTTCCATTCGCCCGGCCACTTTTCAACAACGGGCCGAATCAAATCGGCGGCCTCCGCGCATTGATCAAAGTCAATGTAGTGCTGCGCCGCGGTGGTGGTGCTTTCAATAGGTGGCGTGCTGCTGCAACCAACCAGCGCTGGTGTTGCGAGAAGCGAAGCGACGATAAATTTGGTGAAGTGAGTCATGGGCGTCGAGATGATAAGGTCTTCCGTGAGATAGCGTGTTGAGCAATGAACCCCCTGCAAACGGCAATTCTTCGCC
>CANJIC010000237.1 GCA_947474205.1 Planctomycetaceae bacterium
GCTTGATGGTCGCATGATGAACGCCAACATTCGCGATGGAAAGTTGTACGCCACGCATTGCATTAGCAGTTCAAGCAAGGCGGCCGCGCGTTGGTACCAAGTGAATTTAAATAATTGGCCAACCACTTCCACCGCCACGCCAACGCTTGCTCAAAGCGGAACCATTCTGCCAAGCACTGGCGAGTCCACTTTCTATCCCGCTATTGCGGCCAATGCGCGCGGCGATGTTGCCGTTGCCTACGGAGCAAGCTCGCTGACCGTTTTTCCAAACCTCAGTATTTCTGGTCGCCGCGCGAGTGACGCCACTGGAACCATGAGTCAATCCACCATGCTTGGCACTGGAAGCACCGGTCCAGCTACTGCTGGCAATCGCTGGGGTGATTACTTTGGAATTGCCGTTGATCCATTGAATGATTGCACTTTCTGGAGCATTGGTGAAATTGGCGGAGGGAGTTGGAGCACCGCGATTAATAGTTTCTCCGTGGCGCAATCCGCGGACGTGGATTCTTCCGGCGCGGTTGACTCGGCCGATCTCAGCAGATTGCTTTTGTCATATGGAATTTGCCCCTGCTGCGTTGAAGATATTGATAACAGCGGAGAAGTTGATTCATCCGATGTGTCCAGGCTATTACTTGAATTTTAAATTGAAAGCGATGCTGTGATGATGGCTGTTTTGGCCCGCGTACTTCATAGAAGCACGCCAATGAATTGTTGCAGAGTTGGTGCTTCGTTAGAAGCAACAGTCAGCGATGTGATTGGCATTGCGCAGGACACAATAATGAACGCGGCGTGCGTGCAAGTGCGAAGCGCTTTTTAGGGAGCAACGCTTGGCGTTGTATTTGGCGTTGCGGTCTGCGGAATATTTGGCGCGGCGCTAGGCTCCTTACTTGGCACAGCATGCGGCGCGGTAGCCGCTGCAGCGGCGTGAGCATTGACAATAAACGCAGGCAATTTCTTTGGATCCGCGGGCGAATAGCCATCTTCATGGATTTCGTCTTGACCGGTTTCAGACAGCGCAAAGCGCGCAAAATCCACCAAGAGTGGCGGAAGATTTCCTTGCTTGTCCAGCACCGCCACTAATTCCAGCGGTCGCGACATGGGATATTTGCCCGTGAAAATATTCATTTCTGTGGGCGCCACAAATGTTTTTCCATTGTCGCCAGAAACAGCCAGCGCCTTGGCGCGCGGTTGCATGTGCTTGTACGACCCAACACCAATGGCCGTCTTGTAGGCGCAACACGCGTTCACCACCGATGACGGTGAAGGCTCGCGATAAAAATAACTTGTGGTGAAGCGCTCGTTGGGCATGGCAAAATCCGTGAATGTCTGCATGGTGCTTGAGTTTTCATCCGTGACATACAGCGCAATCCACTCTTCACCAATGGGAGAAGTTGGGTCCAATTCCTTCCAAGCAAAAATGGGATCTTTGGTCATGGAGTGTGTAATGGCAAAAATTCCATTCAGCTGCTCGCGCGTAATTTGTGTGATTGGATTATCCGCGTTCACAATCACGCACGCACCGCCTGATGCGATTTTAATTTCAACCACATCCATGCCAGAATCTTTTTTAATCTGCGCAACTTCGGCGTCCGTCAGATCGCGCGACACCGATGCAAAGTCGCACGTGCCCGCGATAAGGTCTTCCAAAGCTTGGCCTGAACCTCCGCCACGAATATTAAATTTCACATCTGGATACAGCTTGTTGAATGCTTCGGACAGCGCCATAAGAGTTGGCGCCATGGTGTCGGAACCCTGGATTGTGATGGACCCCTTCCACGACGGCACGGGCACATAATCAGGGAAATCATAGATAATTTTTGCAATTTCTTCGTCAATAATCACGGGCGCTGTGACCATGACCTGATCTGGTCCCAACGGTGTTGGCGTAATAGTTTTGGACGCGGGAGTAGTCGTTGCCGCCGGCGCCACAGATTGTGCTGAAACCAGTGGAGTGGCTGGAATAGTTTTGGCCGCGGTAGCAACGGGAACTGTGGGCGCAACCTGCGCCGCGGTCGTGGATTGAGTTGCTGCAAGAGTTGCAGCGCCCGAAAGCGTGCCAGCCAATGTCAATGCGTACAAAACACTGTTCATGATTTTACTCCTTTGCCGCGCCACCACAACAGCAATGCAATCAGCGCGAATATTCCCAACACTACAGCAATGACACGAATGAAAATATCATTCACCACTTGATCCGCGGCCTTGTGAACCTCATCCACGCGCGCGCGCATAAGCGACTCGATGGGCTTTAGGCGCTCCGCCATTTCACTTGAGCCCAACAGTGAATCGGTGGTGGACAAGATCTTGCTGGTCTCCTCCAAATTCTGCTGCATTTCGTTCAACAACTTAATGTAGTCCGCTATCTCAACGGGCTTACTGACCGGAGCATTCTTGTCGGGCGGCGGCTGCATTTGCTTGATCGTGTTCAGCGTGGTGTTGACTTGGGCAACGCTTGTGCCTGCCTCTTTCGTAATGCGTTCCGCGGTATTGGCCAGCGGTGCGATCTTCTCCAGTAATAAACTGGTTGCGTTGATGGAGTCTTGGTACTGCGTGAGCAACTGCGATGCCACGGCGGTGTTCTTCTGAAGCAAGTTTGGCGCGTCAGCAACGACCGCGTTGATGCGGTTGACATCGCCTAAAACCTGCTGAGTTTCAGGCATAATCAGCACGTCGTACAACAGCGCTTCGACTTGCCAATTGATAAATAAAGGCAGGCGTTTGGAATAATACAGCGTGCGCTCAAACGTTTGCTGCGCCTCCGCGGCGCGCTCCACTGCGCGATCAACGGGCTCCAATAAACCGCCACCATCTTTGACTTCTTCAACAAGGGCAACGCCTTTGCTTGTGGCAATATCCGCAAAGCGAACATACGCCACAAACTCCGTGCCGCCACGCGAGCGCCACCAATTGGCAATGATCAAGTCCAGGCGCTCAAGTTGCGTTTTCGTAAACACGCGCGCGGCGGAGGCCCAAACATCCTCTCGGGCGCGGCGAAGATTTTCCACCAACGGCTGCGCGCGGTCACCAAAAATCTTTTGCGACCTGCCGGAATCAACCCAGTAATAATTTTGCAGCGTGACCACCACAAGCTGATCAATAAGTTGCGTGAACACATCTGGACTTGATGCAATGTCGTACATGCTGGACACGCCAAGAAGGCGCAATCCATTCATAAGGCGCCGCTGCTCTACCGACGGATTGTTATACATCACGCGTTCACTGGCGGCCAACATCAGCGTGTAATAGCGATCCGCGAACGCGTTTGAAATTGCGTCAAGTTGTTGCAAAGTAATGGTCTCATCCTTCAAGCCGCTACTACCGCCCGTGACCATAGCGGCGCGATCTGAAAGGTTGGGCGATTTTTTCTTGCCGCCACCGGCGCAACCAGGCATGCTTGAAAGCGAAAGACACAATATAAAGATGGTGGCGCAAGTAACTGACAATCGAGGCGTAAAGCGTTGAATCCAAAGTGTGTTGCGCCA
>CANJIC010000238.1 GCA_947474205.1 Planctomycetaceae bacterium
GTACGAAAGCGCTAGCGCCGATGCTGCAGCAGCCAGCGCACAATGGGTTCCACTGGCGAAAGTGAAGCCACCACTAAATCCGCATTGCACGCCGTGAGTTGTTCAACGGAAAATTGCCCGGTTGCGACCGCCAGGCACAGGCACCCATTGTGATGCGCGCAATCAACGTCGTGCGGCGTGTCGCCAATGATGATCACGCGCTCGCGTTCAATATCACGGCCGTGCTTTTCGCGGTAGCGGCGCAAGGCAATCGGCGGCAAATCGCGCCGCGTGGTGCCATCACCAGCGAACGCGTTCACTTGAAAATGATCGGCGCGCAATCCCGCAAATTCCACTTTCAGCCGCCCCGTGGCGGGATAATTTCCGGTGAGTAGGCCAAGCTCAACATTGGGCTCTTGCACCAGGCGTTCAACCAATTCCGCCACGCCATCAAAGGCTTTCACGGTGTTTTTTTCTTGCAGGCGCTTGGCCAAGTGGCGCTGGTACGTTTCGCGGAACAGCTCATGTGAATCCGCGTCCTCTGCAACTTCATGGCGGCGCGTCATGTCCTTCCAAATCAGCGTGTCAAGGCGGCCCGCAATATCTATGCCGTCAAAGGAAAATGTTTTGCCAATATGCAACTCTTCAAACGCGTCCACCATGGCGTGCATGCCGGCGTGCTGGCTTTGCAACAGAGTTCCATCAATATCAAATAGGACAAGCATGAGTTGGCTTTCAAAAAATGTGGCGGATAAAACAAGCGCGAAACATGTCTGGCGAAATATCTAGATTGAATCTGACTATGGCAAATATTTTCAATGCAAGAGTGAAAGTGGTGGACGTCAATGTTGCGTACAGTGATCAGATTCAAAGTGTGTCAAAAAAATTACTTGGTGGCCGCGACAATTTTCATGGCGGCGTCCGTTAGGTCCGCGGCGGTCTGCATCATGGGAATTTCTTTTTTGGCCGCTTCAAGCAATGCGCGCGCTTGGACAACATTGGTGCCTTCCAAGCGCACCACCAGCGGCACCTGAAATCCAACGGTTTTTGCCGCGGAAATAATGGCGCGCGCAATGCGGTCGCACTGCATGATGCCGCCAAAAATGTTCACCAAGATTCCCTTCACGCGCGAATCCGAAATGATAATTCGAAACGCCTCCGTCACGGCCTCTTCGCTGGCGCTTCCGCCAACATCTAAAAAGTTCGCGGGTTCGCCGCCGTGCAACTTAATGATGTCCATGGTGCTCATGGCAAGGCCCGCGCCATTAACAAGGCAACCAATCGAACCATCAAGCGCCACGTAACTCAAGCCAAATTCATTGGCTTTGATCTCGGCGGGGTTTTCCTCTTGCGCATCAAACAACGCGGCGACAGCGGGGTGGCGAAAGAGCGCGTTGTCGTCAAACGTAAATTTGGCGTCAATGGCCATCACGCGGCCGTCGGTATTTTTTGCGTCGGGCATAGTGAGCACCAGCGGATTGATCTCCGCCATGGTGGCGTCTTTTTCCACAAACACCTTGGCCAATTTCAACAGGGCGTCGGTGGCTTGCGCCACGGTCTTGCCTTTGAAGCCCAAATCAAACGCCATCTTGCGCGCCATATATGGATGCAGTCCCAACTGCGAATCAAGCGGCTGTTTCAAGATGGCCTCGGGCCGAGTCTCGGCCACATGCTCAATTTCCACGCCGCCCTCAGCGCTGGCGATCAACATGTTGCGCCGCGTTGCGCGGTCGGTAAGCACGGCTACGTAAAATTCTTTATGTATGTCAACGCCCGCCGCCACAAGTAGGCGTCGAACTTCCAAACCCTCAGGCGGAGTCTGCGGACTCTTCATGCGATTACTCAACATGAATGTGGCCGCGGCTTTCACCTCATCAATGTTCTTGCACACTTTCACAAAGCCAGCTTTGCCGCGGCCGCCAGCGTGCACTTGCGCCTTCACCACCGCAATGGAATTGCCAGATGCAAATATTTGCGTGGCTGCCACAACGGCCTCATCGACCGTGACCGCGACGCCACCACTAGGAACTTGAACGCCCGCATTGGCCAGCATTTCTCTGGCTTGAAATTCATGAACTCGCATTGGGCGAGTGTAGCCAACGACGCAAGGAATAATTGGGAACTAGTGGGAATCAACGGGCGTGTTTTTGGGGGGGCGTGGAAACAGCAAACTCCCAACCATTCCCGAAGTAATCACCGCAAATACAATAATCAAACTCCAATAAATTGGAAGCAGTGGACTGGCATACCACCACCCATACACCATTTTCACGCCCACAAATGCCAGCACAATTCCCAGCGCGGGCTTAAGCCAATGAAATCGATCCACAACATTGGCCAGCAGAAAATACATGGCGCGCAAACCAAGAATGGCCGCGATATTGGAAGTAATGGCCACCATTGGCTCCTTGGTGATGGCCAGCACCGCGGGCACGCTGTCCACGGCAAAAATAACATCCGTCATTTCAACCACCACCAACGCCGCGAACATGGGCGTGGCCACCCAACGATGATCAATGCGGCTGAAAAAATGCGTGCCGTTGAATTGATTTGTAAGCGGCATGAGTTTGCGCAATATTTTATAGCCAATGCTATGCGAAGGATCGGTGTGGTCTTCTCCGGAGGATTTCCAAACCAACTTCCCGCCTGTGATCAGTAAGAACGCGCCCAAAATTCCCGCCAGCCATTCAAAGCGGTGGATCAATTCAATTCCCGCCGTGATAAAAAGAATTCGAAGAACGACCGCGCCAATGATCCCCCAAAAGAGCACTCGGTATTGCAGCCCACCAGGAATGGCGAAGTGTTTGAAGATGATCACGAACACAAACAGGTTGTCAATGCTCAGGGAAAGTTCAATAATGTAACTGGCCAGCCATTGCAGACCGATTTCATTCGCCGCGCCATTGACGGTGACGGTGCCGTCCTTTTTCACAAACTCGCTGCCTGTCAACACGCTTGGATCGGCGTTGAGCCAACCCTTACACATCCACCAGAAAAAAAAATTGAATGCCAACGCAAGCGCGGTCCACACGATCACGCTGAGCAGCGCGGACTTCCAGTGAATCACTTTTGTGGTGCGATGCAGCACGCCTAGATCAAGCGCCAACAACAGCGCGATGCCCAGGAAAAAAAGTCCCATGAAGCCGCCGTAGTTTGTCAGTGGAAAGACGTGTGGAAGGTTTGCCAGAAGCATGATTGAGCGGGCCGCCTTTAGCGCGGGGTTGTTTGCGCAACTTTAACGTGGTTTTACCTTGCAGGGCACCACAGTGGATTTAATTCTTGTTGCAATCAGACCCAAAGGAGATTTTGTGATCTCACGCGCCCTTCATTTTGCAATAATTAAAAAAGCGGATTAACCCAACCTCGCTACACTGCTTGCTCACGAATGATGGTGCCTTGGACAGATGGCCGAGTGGCTGAAGGCGCTGGTTTGCTAAACCGGTGTACAGGGTAATTCTTGTACCGCGGGTTCGAATCCCGCTCTGTCCTTTTCTA
>CANJIC010000239.1 GCA_947474205.1 Planctomycetaceae bacterium
AACAGTCCATGCGCAACCGGGAGCAGTTGTGGAGGTTGGATTTCCCTTGGGTTCATTAAACAGGTCGCACGCAATCACGGCGTAGTAGGGGTCTTTGTCGGAATTGTTGTAGTGTTGGGCTAGCATGACCCATGTATTGATCCACGTATCTTCTGAGTGGTTGGTGTCGCCGGGTACGTACCACAAATATTGATTGCCATAATCGTCACTTTTTTGCGAGTGGCAATCTAAAATAATCTTCAGACCCTTGCTACCCGCGTATTTCACAAATGCGTCCAAGCATTCCAACGGAGTTTTCATATCCGGTAATGCAGTTCCGTTCCAATTTACGACGAGATCATTATTGGCTAGCACGGTAGAACCTAGTTTTGTTTCGCCGTTTTGACCACACAAATAATCTGGCGTGGCTGGGGACGTGCTCGTCATATTGTCAACGGAAAACGGAAGGCGGATGGTGTTAAACCCAGCGCGAACAATATCGTCGATCATGTCTGAATAATCGCGCTGCCATGTTCCAGCTGGCACTCCAAGACTTGTTTCAAAGCCGGAAAAGTTCACGCCCGTCATTCGGCAGTAGCCACCGGTTTGATCAACAATTTGGTTGCCCACCGTATACAGACCGCCGTAGGGGTCCACTGACAAAGTGGCCTTAGGATTGTTCATAGGCAATTCTTCAGGAAAAAGAATTTCTTGAGGCAGATTTATGTTGGCTGGCAGTTGTTGCGCGCTTTCACGCTTGCCGCCGGCAACTGCAAATTGACCCGCAAGTGTGACTAGTGCCACGGAAAGAAGAAGCGAACAAGATTTCAGACCGGTTTTTCCAGCAACATATTGATGTGACATAAATGAACTTTCTTTAGTGAGAAATAGTGAACCCACGGAGGTTCGGAGAAACAACCGAATCTGTCGGCTCGCAGTTGACAACACATAGCTTTACATAGAGCAATGTGTGGTCATGTTTTTGGTTTGCAGTTTTCACTTCTCAAACACGCAGTATCAAATCCAATTCAAAAAAAGGAATTAGTCGAATTGGCGACAACTTATGTCGTGGGACACATTTGGCAAGATAAAAATAGAATTATTTCTAATTTGCTTGGCACACATACAACGCTAACAATTTTATTTAATTAGATTTACTTTTGAAACTATGTTGTGCTTCAATCAAATTATTTCTAATTCACTTGTTTCAACGCTCAATAACTTTATTGAAGCGCGATATTTTTTGAAATCACATTGCGCCGTAAGAACGGAATCAGCATCAAGCCGGGCGCGGCCGCCACAATCGACAGCGCATAGAAGGATTGGTAATCCAAGTTTTTCAGCATCCAGCCGCTTAAAACGCCTATGAACGTGTTGCCAATCGCCATGACAGAAGTCAGCAGCGCGTACTGCGTTGCCGTGGCGCGGATATCGCAAATGCTCATCATGAAGGCCACAAACGCGCATGTGGCCAAGCCGCCGCACACGCTCTCTATAGATAGGACAACCAGAAGCGATGTCACCGGCGCGCTAGCCGGCGCAATGTGCGCGACAGTTGCGCCGTAGGTGCTGGCCAAAATCCAGAAGCCAACATTGCTGACCGCCGCCAAAATGCCGGCGATCCACAAGCAGCGCGTCAAGCTCCAGCGAGCAATCATGAGCCCGCCAACAATTGTTCCCACAATGCTTAGGCCCGATCCCAAACTTTGGCGCACCCATCCAATTGTTTCCGTTGAGTAGCCAAGGCCTTGCACCAACAGCGGCGAAGTCATGGCGCCGCCTAATACATCGGGCAGTCGATACAAAATTAGAAAGAAGAACAGCGCGATTAATTTCCAGCCCCATTGGCTGGCGAAAATTTGAAATGGTTGCGTGACTGACGCCGCAAATCCTGGCGCTTGACCAACGGGTCGCGCGGGTTCGCGGCCCAAGAAGATGCCGAGCATGCCCACTAATGAAACCGCGGCTAGCGCGGATACCGCAACGGCCCACGCCCATGGTTGTGTGTCTGGTGATTCGCCAAGTCGACCCGCCACAATTAGAACGCCCGCGCCCGCGAACAGCGATGCAAAGCGCGCGCCTGTAACCCACATACTGGCGCCCGCGCCGAATTCACGTGGCTGCAAAACTTCGGCGCGGTATGCGTCGCCAACAATGTCTTGCGTTGCGCCGGCAAATACCAACACTCCAAGTAAAACAATAATCGCGTTGGGCGACATCATGCCGCCGCGGTTATCCATGTTCAGCGCCAACGCAACGATCAGGCCAAGGCAAATCAACTGCGTCACAAAAAGCCAACTGCGGCGGCGGCCCATCCAGCGCAAACCAATGATGGAGCAGTGATCGCTCAGTGGCGCCCACAACACTTTGCATGTGTAGGGTAAGCGCGCCAATGCGATTAACCCAATGTCCACCACCGACCACTTCGCGGCGCTGGCCCATGTGGGCATGATGCTCATTGCCATTTCAAGTGGAATTCCGCCGGCGAAACCTAGCGACAACAACACCAGCATTGTGGGTTGCATGTACAGCGGGCGCTTTGGGGGCGGTGGGGGTACTGCTGTCTGATCTATGTGCTGCGTTTGCGTGATTTGAATCTGCGTGTTTGGCACGGATAAAGAATACATGGCATGCATTTGATTGACGAGGATGAGAAGCCCTACGGAGGATGGATCGCCATTGACGCGTAAAGTATTTTCTTGCCTGGTGAAATTCGAGCGGACATTGCGCCGAAGTGATGCTGTGGTCGTATTGATATACGCAGTCGCCGCATAATGGTGATTTAATCGCAATGCATAATGGTTTTGCGCGAAGTGGCGTGGCTACTATTAACGCGTGCCAAGTAAGTCCCGCAATAACACAACTGCGCCCGCGCGCGCCGCGAAATCGCGCGTCGTAAAAACTAATGTGCACTTGCCATTTTTTGGTTGCTCGGTGTCGTGCGGGTTTCCAAGTCCCGCCGATGATTACATAGAGAAGAAGCTTGACCTGAATGAGTACTTGATCGACAAGCCGGCCGCCACTTTCTTTGTGCGCGTATCGGGCGACTCCATGATTGGCGCGGGCATTCACCCTGACGATCTTCTTATTGTGGATCGCTCCAAGGAGCCAAAGAATAAATCTATTGTGCTGGCCATTGTCAACGGTGATTTCACAGTGAAGCGCTACACGTCTCGCGGCGGAAAAATTATTTTGAAGGCGGAGAATCCCGCGCACGCGGACATTGCCATTGTGGACGGCATGCAATTTGAAGTGGTGGGTGTATGCACGAACGTGATCCACAATCTCAAGTGAGCGGCGTGCATTCGCCGTGTGTTGCGAGCGCACCAATCTTCGCGTCGGTGGATGGCAATAGTTTTTATTGTTCGTGCGAGCGCGTGTTCAATCCAGCGCTCATCAATCAGCCAGTGATTGTGTTAAGCAACAACGACGGCTGCGTGATTTCGCGCACCGATGAGGCCAAAGCCGTCGGCAT
>CANJIC010000240.1 GCA_947474205.1 Planctomycetaceae bacterium
CAGCGAACAAGTCAGCGAGCAAGTCAGCGGGCAAAAATATCCGCGCCGCGGTTTCCAAAAGTCGAAAAAATTCGCGTGGCAAATGACATGAACGCGTCCACGCAATGGATTACTCAGAATCCATCGAACTATTTTGATGGTCAGTGGCACGCCATTGCGGGCGATGAAATTCAAAGCAAAAACCCTGCAAATCCAGCGCAAGTGATGTGGTCTGGAACGCCTGATCCAACTCATGTTGATGGCGCCGTTGCCGCCGCGCGCGCCGCGTTTACAAGTTGGAGACAACTTTCCCAGAGTGAACGCGCCAAACACTTGCTGGCATTTTCCGCGGCCTGCAAAAAATTTGCCGAGCCATTGGCGCAAGTCATCACACTGGAAATGGGAAAGACCATCGCCGAAAGTCGCGGCGAGGTGAAATTACTGTCCGACAAGATTGACATCACGTTGCAAGAAAGCACCTTGGCGCGCGTGAGCAACTTTGAAGTTGACGCGGGCGGCGGCCGCAAGGGATTCTGCCGCTTTCAACCCTTTGGTGTGATGGCGGTGCTTGGTCCATTTAATTTTCCAGCGCATTTACCCAACGGACATTGGGTTCCTGCGCTGCTGATGGGCAACACGATTGTGTTCAAGCCCAGTGAAAAAACTCCGGCGGTGGGCCAGTGGATCGCCGCCATTGCGCAAGCGGCTGGCTTTCCCCGCGGCGTGTTGAATGTGGTGCAAGGCGGCGTTGAAATTGCCAAGCGCTTAAGCAACCACGCCGATGTTGATGGAGTCATGTTGACGGGTTCTTGGCGCGCTGGCCGCGCCGTGCTGCAAGCCAATCTTGATCGGCCCGGCCGAATGGTGGCGCTTGAAATGGGCGGCAGCAATCCCGCGATTGTCTGGGAAGGCGCGGATATTCGCACCGCCGTGCTGGAATGCGTGCGCAGCGCCTACGCCACCACGGGTCAGCGCTGCACCTGCACGCGGCGCATGATTGTGCATCGATCCATTGCGCAGGAATTTGTGACCGCGTTCACCAAAGTGGCAAGCACCATGATCATCGCGCCAGGCAACGCGCCCGAGCCCAACTTCATGGGACCGTTGGTGGATCAACACGCGCTTGACGCATACTTGCAACGACAAACATTCATTCGCGACAATGGTGGACGCGCCTTGCTTGAAGGCGTGCGCATGGATCAAGCGGGTTACTTTGTCACGCCAAGTTTGATAGAGGTTGCGCGCTTTGAGAAAGAAAGCGACATGGAAACATTTGCGCCGCTGGTGCAAGTGAGCGTGGCGGATGAACTTCAGGACGCCATTGATCAGGCCAACGCCACGGAGTTTGGCTTGGCCGCCGCGGTGTTCACGAATGCGAACATGACATGGCGCGAATGCGTGCGCGGCTTGCGCGCGGGTTGCGTGAATTGGAATAACGGAACCGCCGGAGCCAGCAGTAAATTGCCATTTGGCGGAGTGGGTCGCAGCGGCAATCTGCGTCCAGCTGGCAGTTTTGCGCTTGATTCCACAGTTTTTCCTGTGGCTTGCATGGAAGTCGCCGCGCCCGATGCAGCCACCACTTCAGTTGCAAACGGATTGCGCGCCGACCCAAAATGGTTTGAGTGATTCACACTCACTTGCCTTTTTCAAATATTGCGGCTGATCTCTCTTGGAGAGCAAGGACTTTATAAATGTGCTTGCGCATATTTGGCGGAAAGAGTTGCAGCAGATTATTTAAATTGTCGACATAGCCAAAGCGCAACAGAACCACGCAGACTCCGCCATATGTTGCCAAGCAAAACAGAAATTCAAACAAGGCCTCCGTGCGTAAGGATGTGCTGGCGAATCCAAACAAGTCAATCACGCTGCTTGCCAGACTTGAAGTGGCGATGGCCGCCAAGAGTGAATATGCGGGGGTTGAATACATTTCGTAGTTGAATGTGATGTCCGAGACATGAATCTGTTTCGAAACTTTCTTGATTTGGTAAAACGAAATCACGGTGCAAACAACTCCAACGCCAATGACCAAGGTCAATGCGTAATAATTTTCTGGAATGGGCGCCAGCAAGGCGCCAACGCTGGAACCCGCCAAAACGCCTTCTTTTTTAAACAATACGCGCGTGGCAAAGATGACGCCAATGCCAAGCAACGCGCCCGTAACTTTGGCGATCATGCGGCCTATAAAAAGTTCAAGCACCACGGGCCAGCGCCGGGCGCCCATCAGTGGCGCCTCCAGCAAAGTTTGCACCGTGGGATAAATTAAAAATGCGCAGGCAAATTGCACAGGCAAAATACTTTGGTCCCATTTTTCTGCGAATAACAAATGCGCCAAACTGGGATAGACGGCGGCGATGCCCATGATAAAGAGCGGGACAAAAATAACGCCCGTTAAAAATGTTTGGCGCACGCTGAAGTCCTCTTGTTCAATATCTCCGCGCACGCGTGCGGCATAGGGGGCCAGCACGGATTGCAACGTGCTTGAGAGCATTTGAACAGGTTGAACCGCCAATTGGTTGGTGAACAAATAAATTCCAAGCGCGCTGACGGGTATGAAAAAACTCGCCACAAATAAGTCAGTTGATGTGCCCAGGGAAGTGATCAACGCCATTACAAATGGAATCTTGATCATTGTGTATGTGTCCGCAATCCAATGCGGTTGGGTTTGAAAGTCGATGCGTTCCAAGCCCGCCACCGCCAGGCTCCACAATAAAACAACCATGCCGCTTACAAGTTGGGACAAGACAAAGCTAAGCGCGCCATACCCGTTGGCCGCGAAGTAATAGGCGCTTGCCAATTTGACAAGCGCGCTGGCAATGTCCATGAGCGCGATTTGTTTAAACAACAAGCGCGAGAGCACCTTGGCGCGCGGGTAAGTTGTGAAATTAAAAACTATAAAACCCACAGCGCTGTAAAACAAAATCCAGCCAAGCCCTTTGGTGGCATCTTGGGGATACAAATATGGAGCGGGCAACACCATGGCCAACGTGAACACGGTTCCCAAAATTCCACACCCCAACGCCACGCGAAGCAGTCCGCCGCCAATGGTGCTGAATTCCTTCAGTTGCATGGTTTGAAATACAACGCCCGTTCCACCGCCGCGCATGATGGTGGTAAATGTGGTTATGCCCAGCGCAATGGCGTACAAGCCGTAGTCGGCTGGCGTAAGAAACCACGCCATGACCATTTGCGTGGCCAGCCCTGTGAATCGGCTGACTAAGCTTGCAATGCTGGTCAGGATTAGGCTGGAGGTTTTATGTTGGGGCATAGAGATCCTAAGATCCCGGAAATTCAATACTACAACATTCAACTATGGGTGTGGTCGGCATATTGAAGCATTCCCTCATTACGGGACAGAACGTCTGAAATAGAAATACTGCCTAGCAAGGCACATATTTCCTTACATGGACGGAGACTGCGTAATGGAAATAAGGCGAAGGAATTCCTCGCGCGTGGCCAAATTA
>CANJIC010000241.1 GCA_947474205.1 Planctomycetaceae bacterium
ATAGACCTCGGTGTCCTCTGGAATGTCGTAGTAGATCACGGGGCTGATGTCGTCCACATCAAGGCCGCGCGCCGCAAGATCGCTGGCCACAAGCACGCTCAGTTGCCCGCCTCGCAAACGCTCCATGACTTTGTCGCGCGCCTTCTGATACATGTCGCCGTGAATGGCGAAGGCGTCGATGCTTTTCTTTTGTAGATATTCGGTGACATCATCCACGGTGCGCTTGGTGCGGCAGAACACCACGGTGAGTTCCGCGGTTTCATGCGTGAGCAAATGATGCAGCAGGCGTCGCTTGCACCAATAGTCAACCGGCAAGTAGCTCTGATCGACTTGGCTCACGGTTAAACTTTTCTCGGAGCTGACAATTTTTTCCGCGTCGCGCATGTAACTGCGCGCCAACTTCTCAATCTCTGGACTAATGGTGGCCGACACGAACACGGTTTGCGGATGTTGCTTCATACTGCCCAAAATGCGGCGAATATCCTCGCGGAAACCAATATCAAGCATGCGGTCCACTTCATCCAGTACCGCCACCTTGACTTGGTGGTACGGCAGAATGCCGCGTTGATTCATGTCCATCACGCGGCCAGGCGTGCCCACAATAATTGCGGGGCCGGCCTTTAGTTGAGTGGTCTGCGTGTTGATGCTGCTGCCGCCGTACACCGCCACCACTTTGTGGCCGCTGTATTTGGCGAACTCCATGAATTCCTTGGCCACTTGAATGGCAAGCTCGCGAGTTGGCACAAGCACCAAGCCGCTGAAGGCATCGGTCTTGTCAAGGCGCGCCAACATGGGCAGCGCGAAGGCGGCGGTCTTGCCGGTGCCGGTCTTGGCTTGGCCCAGGCAATCTTTTCCGGACAGCGCCACTGGAAGAAGCGAGGCTTGAATGCGGGTTGGATACTCAAAGCCCTTTTCATTCACGGCTTTAAGAAGTGTTTCTGGAAGTCCAAGGTCGGAGAATTTTTTACTGGTGTCGAAAGTTTCTGTTGAGTTCATGAAATCCTTTGGGAATCTAATGGTAGTTCCCTTTCAAAGTCGATACAACGGACACTCTATGAGCCCCCGAAGCGAAGTAGTCGTTGACCTGGCCGCCGTTGATCATAATGTTTCTGTCATTCGGGCGGCGCTGGACCCCTCGGTGCGCCTTGGTTTGGTGTTGAAATCAGATGCATATGGTCTGGGCGCGGCGCGATTGGCGCGGCGCGTGGCGGGGCGCGCGGATTTTCTGGTGGTCTACGGAATTGAAGAGGCCGAAGTGGTTGGCGTGGCCGATCCAAGCACGCCGGTGATCGCGCTCATGCCCGTGCGCGAGATTGATCGCGGCGGAATTGCTCACAGCATGTGGCTGAAGGGTCAGTTGCATTTGTCGGCGCATGATTTGGAACAAGTGGAATCATTGTCCAAGTGCGCCGCTGACTTTGGCGCGGTGTTGCCGCTGCATTTAGAAATTGACACGGGTCTTGGTCGCGGTGGGTGCTTGCCAGCGGAGGCAACCAACATCGCGGCGCGCATTCGCTCGGATAAAAATTTGCGCTTGGCTGGAGTGTTCACGCATTTTGCAAACGCTGGTGGCAGCGAGACCGCCACGGATCAACAACGCAAAATGTTCGAGGCGTGGTGCAAAGCCGCGGCGCTTCCGGCGGATTGCATTGTGCATTCGGCAAGCACCTTCGCCGCCATTCGTGATCCGCGCTTTCATCACCACATGATTCGCGTTGGCTTGGCGTGGACTGGTTTGGCCTTTGAAGGAACGCGCGATGGACACTTCATGGAGTTCGCGAAAAAGTTGCGGCCCGTGTTCAGTTGGCGCAGTTCATTTGTGCAAGTGCGAACGGTTCCAGCAGGTACGGCGGTGGGATATGGCAGCCGCTGGAAATGTGAAAAAACAAGCAGGATTGGCTTGGTTCCAGTGGGATACGGCGACGGCTATCCGTTGCTTCCAATGAACCCCATGACTCGTCGCCCGTTGGGCGTGGAGCGGCGCATGGTGCGCGTCGAAATGATCGTGGATGGTGTTTCAACTTGGGCCAACGCGCCCGTTGTTGGCGCAATCAGTATGGATCAGATCGCTGTCGACTTGAGTGATTTGCCTGACGCGCTTGCAACAAATTGGAATCATGCGGCGGTTGAATTGATCAGCTCCGATTGCAACGCGCCCAATCACGCGGCGCGTGTTGCCAGCATGACTGGTCATCACGCCTATGAGTTGTTGTGCCGAATTCCGGCGCGAGTGCCGCGCAAATTTGTGGAGCCGGTGGTCATTGAACTTCCAAGCCTAGACTCGTCGCAGGTGTCGACGAATGCAATTTCACAAGCATCTTAAATTTTTCTGGACAAACGCGCGCCTTGCGGTTTGGTGTTGCGCGTGAGCCAGTCCACCCACGGTGTCGTGCCAGACGCGCCAAGCCCTGCGCACGATTCTGCGCAAGCACATCCTAATTTATTTTCTACTTTGGGTGATGAGCAAACTGTGGATGTGCTGGTGGTTGGCGGCGGACCCGCGGGAAGTTCATGCGCAATTGCGTTGGCGCGCGAAGGCGCAAATGTGATTTTGGTTGACGCGCAGGCGCGCGGTCGAGACAAATGTTGCGGACATTGCCTTTCCGGTGCCGCGTGGACAATTTTGAGCGAGTTGGGATTGCGTGAGTTGGTTCAATCGGTGTCCACAGGCGCAACCGCTCAGGTGGCGTGGCGCAGTGGAGCGCAAGGATTTGAAATGAATTTGCACGCTTTTGGTGCCATTACGCCGCGAGTGGCACTGGACAAAAAATTACTAGATGAAGCCGAACGCGTTGGCGTGCGCGTGGTGCAACCTGCCACCGCGAAATGGTTGGATGCGCAAAAAGTCGCGGTTCGACAGGCTGAGCACACGTATGTTGTGGATGCAAAGTTGGTCATTGCCGCGGATGGTCTTGGGAGTGGCATTGCGCGCGCGCGCGGTTGGAATCCTACAAGCCCTGGACGCAAGTACGGCTTCGCTGGTTCGTGGCGCGCTCCGTACGCGCTTGCCAATTGGTCTGGTGAGCGAATTGAAATGCGCGTGGTGCGTGGGGGATATCTTGGAATGGTCGCCGAGTCGCATGAACAAATCCATGTGGCTGGCTTGATCGATCGCAATTCAAAACTGGGTCGCCCCGATGAGTTGCTAAATGAAGTGGCGCGGTCGTGGCCGTTGCTTGCAGCTGCGTTGAAAGAAGGCCGGCCAAGTCGATGGAACGCGGCGGGGCCGTTGCCGTGGAAGCCCACACGCATTGCCGATGAGTCGACAGCGTTGGTGGGGGACGCGGCTGGATATGCCGAACCATTTTCCGGCGAGGGAATGCGCTGGGCATTTGAGAGCGCGTATGGATTGGCGCGCGCGTGGCGTCAGCACGGCGGCTGGCGCGCGGCGGCGGCGCAAACATATTCGAAGTGGCATGGCGATCACAT
>CANJIC010000242.1 GCA_947474205.1 Planctomycetaceae bacterium
GCACCGCGGGTTTGATAAATTTGTGCTCAATGCCGTGATCGATCAAGCCTACGAGCGGGTTGTAGTAGCCATCCAAATTCACCAAGCCAATTGGCTTGCGATGCTCGCCCACTTGCCGCTGCACCAGCACTTCAAACAACTCCTCAAATGTTCCAAGTCCACCAGGCAGCGCAATGAACGCGTCGCCACGCTGCGCCATTAATGTTTTTCGCTGCGCCATGGTGTCCACCACAATCAGCTCGTCGCATTGGTCGTAGCCTTGCTCAAGGTCCAGCAATCTTTTGGTGATCACGCCCACCACTTTGCCGCCCGCGCTCTTCATGGTTCGCGCAATTTCCCCCATTAAACCAATGCTTCCGCCGCCATACACCAGCGCCATGTTGCGCCGCGCCATTTCTTGGCCAAGCAGGCGCGCGGCGTCCATGAACTTTATATCCAGGCTGACACTGCTTGAACAATACACGGTGATATTTCTCATGGCGATCTTTGGCTAGATTACTCACATGCAGCTGCAATTGCTCACCCCCACGTTTTTTTTTATCGGTTGGATGCTCTCGATTATTTTCACGGCCATCGCCATTGCCTTTGGAACCAGATTCAAGGCGCTTGACACCGAAGGCGCCGACGGTCACGTGAAGGAATTGCGAATGGTGCCCAATGTGGGCGGCGTGGCGGTGGTGAGTTCATTTGTCTTGCCCGCGCTCGCGGGTCTGCTCTATATCAGTTTGCGCACTCCTCCAGCCGTGGATCCCACAAAGCACTATGGCTTGGATTTTTTCCAGTCGCGCATCAATGAGAACTTTGTGCCAACCATTGCTATTTTGGCTGGCGCGGTGTGGCTGATGTTGATGGGAATGTGGGACGATCGAAAACCAATGAAAGCCGCAATCAAACTGCTGCTGCAATTTATTCCTGCCATTGCCATTGTGTGGGCATTTGATATTCGCTTGCTCACTTTGCTTGACCACTATGGTCCCGAAGGCAAGGCGTTGAGCATGTTCCTGGGCGTGATTTGGATTGTGTCCATGATCAACGCCATGAATTTTCTGGACAACATGGATGGACTGGCGGCGGGCGTGGGCATGATCGCCTCGCTGTTGTTCACCATTGCCGCGTTCATGGTGCAACAGTGGTTCATTGCCAGCATGTTCTCGCTTTTAGCTGGAACACTCGCTGGATTTCTGCTTTTTAATTTCTTTCCAAAAGGTGGCGCCAAAATTTTTCTAGGCGATGGCGGAAGTCAACCGCTGGGATTTTTATTGGCGGTGCTTGCAATCCGAACTACGTTTGTGAATCCCGCGGAGGTTGAATATGAACTTGGAACACATTGGTGGGGCATTCTTACGCCCCTGATTATCTTGGCCATTCCGCTGTACGACATGATCGCCACTAGCATGATTCGCCTTCGAATTGGGCACAGCCCGTGGGTTGGTGATCAGCGTCATTTGTCGCACCGACTTGTGGAACGAGGCTTCACCAAGCGCGGCGCGGTGGTGATTATTTGGGCGTTGGCGGCCATCATTGGAGTGGGCGGCATTCTCATTGGCAGCCTCTCGCCGTTTCCTGCGATCTTGGTTGTGCTGCAAACTATCGCCGCGCTTTTGTTGCTGGGTTTCATGGAAGGAATTTTTCGTCGATGACCGCGCTTCCTCATGCGCGACATGATGGAAGCAACCTTGCGTCAGTAAAACGAAATATGCTGACGATGTCCGCGGCCTTGATGGGCGGCGCCATTGCGCTGCGAACATTGGTGGCGTGGGCGCCCGTGCTTCGCTTTGATGTTGATCCTGTTTTTGATCCCGCGCCATTCGCTGGTCTTGGACCTGCGGGCAGTTTGTACATCGACGCGGTGATTGCATTGAGCGCGGCGTTTATTCTTGCCGAGTGCGCTTCGTTGTGGGCGTTGGCGTTGTTGATGGTGGCGGGCTTGGCGAGCATTTCAATTTTTCACATTCACGGCGCAAACCCCGCGGCAATACCTTGGCGCGGCGCCACGTGGGTGGTTGGATTTGTGGCGGCCGCGGCCGCGGTGTCACTGGCGCAATCGCCGCAAAACACAGCAAAAATAGCGTGGAGCGTGTTGGTGACGCTCTTGATCTCGGTGGCGGGCGCGTGGTGGTTTCGCGGCGCGTGGCAGTGGTGTGTGGAGCAACCGGCGGTGGTGGAATTTTTCCATGCCAATGGACGCGACGCGGCGTTCTTTGCGCAGCATGGTTGGGACGCCGACGGTCCACACGCGGCGGCGTATGTGCGGCGGCTTTCACAGCGTGAAATGTCTGGTTGGTTTGGCATGGCCAATATCTTCGCCGGACTTTTCGCCGCGATGGCTGTTGCGTTGGTCGCCATTGGCGCGCGCCTGATCAGTCGTGATCGAATGATTGCATTCATCGCCGCGCTGTTGTGCGCCACCATTGTGCTGGCCAATGGTTCCAAGGGAGCCATTGTGGCCATGTTGCTTGGTCTTGCGTTTCTTGTGTTCACGCGGCGAGTTCGCGTTGCGCCCAACACGTTGGCGATTGGCGCGCTAGCGATGATTGTTCTGTGCGCGTTCGCCCCTGCGCTGCGCGCCATGTTGCCAGCCGAGGCGCTTGGTCAAGAACGCAGCCTGTTGTTTCGTAGCCACTACATCACTGGAGCGTGGCGAATTTTTTTGAATCAGCCATTCACGGGAAGCGGCATTGATGGCTTTCAAGACTCGTTCCTTTTGTTTCGACCACTCGACGCTGTGGACGCGGTGCAAAGCGCGCACTCCGTTTTTTTTGACTGGCTCGCGCAAATAGGTGTGGCTGGAATTCCAATGATTATGGCTGTATTTGCACTTCTTTTTGTCGCGGCCAAAGGCGCGGTGGCGGCGGGGAAAAGCCAAGGCCCATGTCAGACGCGGTGGCCGCAAACGCTTGCGGCATGCGTGATGATCTTGGTGGGAGTGTTGGCCATTCGCTTCGAGGCGCACTCGCTTGATCAAGAGGCACTGCTGGCGCGACTGGTTGGCGTGGTTGCGGCGGCGACATGCGCATGGTGGTTGCTTGCACGTGTTGTGGTGAATGGCATGACTCCATCGCTCATATTGGCGGCGGCCGCAGTCACTCTTTGGATTGATGGACAAATTGAAATGACGTTGTGGAATCCGGGCTCCATGATTTGGGGTTGTGTGTTGTTGGCGGCCAGCGCGCCACGAAGCGCGCCGATGAATCGCCGTTGGTTTGATGGCGGGGTGCACTGGTTTGCCGCGGTCGCCGCCATTTTATTTTCATTGACAATGTTCAGATTCGCCAACATCGCCGATCACCAAGAGGCGCGCGTGGAAATGGCCGCGCAACAACTTGCGCGCGCCGCGGAGTTGGCCAAAGGCGAGCCCGGCGCGC
>CANJIC010000243.1 GCA_947474205.1 Planctomycetaceae bacterium
ACAACGCCGCGAAAGAAACGGCGCGCACTTCAACATGTAAATCAATGCGGTCAATCACCGGACCACTGAGGCGCGACAAATATTGCTCCACGGCGCGGCGCGAACCCTGCCCCATGTCGCCGCGTGCGGTTGGATTCATTGCGGCAATCAACAACGCGCGCGCGGGAAATCGCGCTGTTCCACGCGCGCGACTGACCGTGACAAAACCATCTTCAAGCGGCTCGCGAAGCGCCTCAAGCACGCTGCGGGGAAACTCCGCGACCTCATCCAAAAATAAAACGCCTTCGTGCGCCAAACTCACTTCACCAGGCCGCGGATTACTGCCGCCACCAACCATGGCCGCCGTGCTGGCCGTGTGATGCGGACATCGCACGGGCCGCGCGCGCATAAGACCCTCACCCGGCGGCAGCACGCCGGCGCATGAATGAATGCGCGTCACCTCCATGCTGCTGGCCAAATCAAGCGGCGGCAAAATGCCAGGAAGCGCGCGCGCCATGAGAGTTTTTCCGCTGCCTGCCGGACCAATCAACAATACGTTGTGCCCGCCCGCCGCCGCAACACACAGCGCTCGCTTGGCGGCTTCTTGACCGCGCACGCGGCTGAAATCAATCGCGGCAATTTCATGCGCCACAGAATTCTTTTCCTGCAACGCGGGCGCGTCTTGCGCGCCCGACAAAATTGCCACCGCGTGCGCCAGCGATGACGCCGCAAGAATGCGAATGCCCGCCACCGCGGAAGCCTCCGCCGCATTTTCCGTGGGCAGCAAGATCGCGTCAAAGCCAAGTTCTTTGGCCAAGATGGCCATACAAATTGCTCCGCGAATGGGGCGAATGCGCCCATCAAGCGCCAACTCGCCAGCCGCCAATAAGCGACCAAATCCGCTTGAATGCGCAGAAGTATTTGCCACGGCACTTCCACCACTTACACCACCACTCGCGCCACCAAGCGCAAACCCACGCGCCCCCTTCTTACGCTTCAGCGCGCCCGACGCAATCAACACCGACAACGCCATTGGCACATCAAATGCGGGACCTTCCTTGCGCAAATCCGCGGGCGCCAAATTAATAGCCACTCGCCCGCCCGGCCACGCAAAACCCGTGTTGGCCACCGCCGTTTGCACGCGCTCCACGGCTTCACGCACCGACGCATCCGGCAAACCAGTCAGCGTGGTGCGCGGCAAACCTTGGCCGCTGACATCCACTTCAATTTCGCACGGCACCGCGTCAATGCCACGAAGCGCAAAACCAAACACGCTGGTGTGCGCGGCGCGAACGCCGCCCGGCACCATCTCGACACGCCGCGCATCACCGCTCGCAACAGCAGTAAACGCATCACCGCCGCGGCGACTTTCCGCGCCTTGATCGCCACCGCTCGCGACTATCTCATCTGTGTTGCCCTGGCCCATGTTGCGGCGCATCATGACGCGCAAAATCGCTCATCAGAAAATCACGGCCTTTTTTCCAAAGATTCTTCAAATAAATGACCAGCAAGCGCCCGCTTGCAACGCCCCGTATTCAGTAAAAATCAGAACGCCTTCTCAAAATTTCAACAAAAACAAGGGCATCACAGATTGTGATATCCCCTTTATTTCTGCGCATTACGCAACTTTGCCGCGCAGTAAATCTCAACAATTGAAAGAATCGGCCCTCATGTCGATTTAAAACCCTTCCTGAAACTTGCTCCAAGAAGTTTGCAATCTCAGTTTACACTGATTCAATCTGTGTTCGAATAATCCTTTCCATTTCGTAGCGCCAGCGTCACTGAAATCCATGCACTGCCGCTACCAAGTCACTGCGCTCAATCAAGCCTTCATGAAAGTTGCCGCATCTCACCATGATCATCCCGCTGAAATACATCCGTCTCTTTGTCGACGCCACTGGCCTTTCGCATTTTCAGGATTGCACCCTGCCGCTTGCCACGCGCGACTTCGCGCCGCCCACCACGCCGCTTGAAGCAACCGATTTCATACCCGCCATTGGATTTGCCGTGGTGCGCTTCGCCGCCAACTGGTCCGGGCCGTGGCACGCTTCGCCCTATCGACAGTGGTTCTTCATGATGTCCGGTTGCATCACCGTGACCGCGGGCGATGGCACTGCGCGCACGCTGAACACGGGCGACGCAATCTTTCTTGATGACCAAGGAACCAAGGGCCACTTGACCCGCGTGAACGGCGACCAAGAAGTGATTGCGGTGGGCGTGCGCGTTGCGGATGCGATGTGAATTCTGCTAATTGAGATAAATCCAACACCGCTCATTGATTCGCCTGGTTTGAATTTGCTCACTGAAGCCGCAATGAACAACCATTGCCCTGTCGCGCATTGAAGGAGCAGTGAAAGAGAGGTAAAAGTGAAATGGTAAAAGTAAAATAGAAGCTGATTCCAAGGAATCAGCAAAGGGTAAAGGGAACTACGGAGTCCTCGCGACACGGAAGCCAAAGACGTTGACGCGAACGTCGTCGATGCCGATGCGGGACGACGAGCGGCAGAAGCCGGCGTAACCGAAGGTCAAGCCGCCGCCGCGCAGCACACGGGCCGAACCTGACGAAGGTCCTGCTGGGTCCGTCAAATTTCCCGCCGCGTAACTTTCAAACCAATCATTGCACCACTCAAACACATTGCCTGACATGTCGTACATGCCAAACGCATTGGCGGCTTTGCCGGCAACGGCGTGTGTTGTGCCTCCTGCATTGAGGTCGTACCACGCAATGTTTCCAAGCAAGTTGTCATCATTGGTGCCGTTGGGGTAGCCAGGCATGCTGTGAAACGCAGTTGTGGTGTTGCCTCGGCATGCGTATTCCCATTCAGCTTCGCTTGGCAAACGCAACCCTGTTACGAAGTTAAAGCCAGCAATGTCATTCCAACTTACTTGCTCAACTGGTCTTGATGGACTGTCGGAATAGCCCTTGAAACCACTTGGATTGTTGCCCATTTTGGATTGCCACTGTGCTTGGGTTACTTCTGTCTTCCCCAAATAGAAGGCCTTAGTTAAGGTCACCGTGTGCACTGGCGTAGCCCAGCCTTCTTCACCCATTGTGAATGTGCCATCAGGAATGAGCAACATTTCTATGCCAGTGCCTGTGTCTAACACGCGCCATGGAAATCCGCTTGCAACAATCTTGGCGCGCACGTCGGCGTCTAGCACCACGTCGGAGTCTGGATTCCATTGAAGCACCGTGGCCCACGCCAAATCAGATGGACACGGTCCAAAGTTTTCCAGCATGGTTGCCAGCATGGTTCCCAAATCAGAACTATCAATGACTGCATCAAAATTAAAGTCGCCAGGGGTAGCCTCTGGACACGGGCCATATGAACCAAGCAATGTTCCTAGATCCGCGGAGTCCACCGCATGATCTTGATTTAAGTC
>CANJIC010000244.1 GCA_947474205.1 Planctomycetaceae bacterium
CATCGGTCACAAGCGTTTCGCCGCGGCGAGCATTGCGCATCGCCAGTCTGGTTTTACATAAAGGAGGCGCCATGCCTTCACCGATGATTTTCACGCCGCAACTTGCGGCGGCTTCCGCCACTGAGACTGCTTTCAATCCCACATCGCTTGTTGCCATTGGCATTGTTGTTGTGTCTGGCGTAGTGGTGATTTCCATGTGGGCGCTTGCCGCGCGCAAATTGCAACGCATGGCACGTGAAGGCGCGCAACTTGTAGAGAAGGCGCGCATCGAAGGCACGGCCAAGGCAAGCGCATTGGAACTTGAAGCTGAGCGGCGCGTCGCGGACCGCCGCGCTACCGCCGACAAACAAATCGCGCAATCGCTGGCTGAGACCAAGGACACGCAAGAGCGCGTAAGCCGACGCGAAATTTCCGTGGAGAAGCGCTCGGAGCAACTTGAGCAGCGCGAGGGCACACTTGAAAAACGCGCTCAATCCTTGCAGGAAACAGAGGCGAAACAAAAGTTGGTGTTGGAGGAAAACCAGCGCACGCTGGAGCAAACCCGCCAGCGCCTAGCTGAAGTCAGCGGCCTTACGCAAGATCAAGCGCGCGAGCAATTCATGCAGGAGGTGCGCGATCTGAGTCAGCGCGACGCCGCGCAGTTGCAGCACAAGATCATCGAGCAGGCGGAGTTGAAGGCGCGCGAAAATGCGCGCGAGATCACGCTGATGGCCATGCAACGCTACGGCGGCGAGTCCGCTACGGACGCCACTGTTCGCTCCGTGAAAATTCCATCGGATGATCTGAAGGGTCGCATCATTGGCCGTGAAGGCCGCAACATTCGCACGTTTGAGCGCGCCACCGGTGTTGATGTTCTGATTGACGACACGCCAGGCGTGATCGCCATTAGTTGCTTTGACCGCGTGCGCCAAGCCGTTGCGGTTGAAGCGCTGCAGCGACTTGTGGCCGATGGCCGCGTGCATCCGGCGCGCATTGAGGAAGTGGTCGAGCAATCGCGTCACGATATTCACGAGCGCATGATGAAAGCGGGCAATGACGCCGCGGTGGAGGCCGGCGTGCCTGGACTGCATGTGAAGATGATTGAAATGATGGGGCGGCTTCACTATCGAACCAGCTATGGACAAAATGTTTTACGCCACTCCATTGAGGTTGCGTTCCTGAGTCAGCTTATTGCCGATCAACTTGGCCTTGATGGAACCGTGGCGCGGCGCGCTGGCTTCTTGCATGACATTGGCAAAGCCATGGACCACGAAATTGAAGGCGGACACCCTGCAATTGGGCTGGATTTTGCCAAGCGCCATGGAGAAAAAAGCGAGGCCGTGCTCAACGCAATCGGCGGTCATCACAACGATATTCCAACCACAACTCCGTACACGCCAATCGTCACCACGGCCGACGCGCTTAGTGGCGCGCGTCCAGGCGCGCGGCGTGAAAGTATGGAGCACTACGTCAAGCGCCTTGAGCAACTTGAGCACATTGCAAAATTGCAACAAGGCGTGGCAGAGGCCTACGCCATTCAAGCTGGCCGCGAAGTGCGCGTGATTGTGGACGCCAAAAAATCCGACGACGCGCGCTGCTTTGTCATCGCGCAAGAAATAGCCAAACAAGTTGAGGCGGAAATGACATTCCCCGGCGAGATCAAGGTCACGGTTCTGCGTGAGCATCGCTCAGAGGCGATTGCGCACTGACACAAGCGCAACTGATTTATTTTATGTAATCCACAAGCCCAGCAACATGATTGCGATCACCATGATCGCAATGGCAACATGAAGCCAATTGCGTTGCAGCAAAAATCCGGCGCCAACAATCAGTGTGCGCAGGAAAGGCATGGCTATACCGCACACAATTCCAAGCATCATCAACGCCGCAGCATCGCCGCTGCTAATGGCGCGTGTGAAATCCGTCAGTGAATGCCAGGTGGAAATCGCACTGCGAAGCCGCTCGTGAGACAAGCCGCGCGACCACGCTAACCCCTGCCCTACGCAGATCAATGTGATGGATGTAATGACGATCGCCCACAGTGACCAGCGCTGAATTCGGCGTAAAAACAGCTGCAATTGACGAGATCGCAAATACTCGGCCTCATCCATTAAATTGTGGAACTCGTTGGTCATGTCAATAACGCCTTGCCGCCCTTGAGCATCATTTGAAGACCCACAAGCAAGAGCACCACAAGAAAAATTTTCTTCAGAGTGGTCACATGAATCTTTGGAACCAACCACGATCCAAACATGGCGCCTGGAACAATTCCAATCAGCACAGGTCCGGCGATTGTTGGGTCCACCATTCCATCACGCAAGTACACCATGACGCCGGATGCGGCGGTAATGCCAATCATAAAATTACTCGTGATGGTGCTCACGCGAAACGGCATGCGCATGCAACTATCCATGGCCAACACTTTGTACGCGCCCGAGCCAATGCCCAACATGCCGCTTAACAAACCTGCGATCGTCATCACGCCTAAACCCAAGGGAACTTTTTGCACGTGGTACACGCGAATGCCTTCTTTGGTTTCCTCAATGCCGTCCAATTGCAACACGCGCCCCCACCATGTTTGCGGCAACACTGCGGCGGCGTCGCTTACCCCGCGCCACGACAACGCCGCCGTCATCAGCAAGCTCACTCCAAACAACATGGTCAACATATCTGCTGGCGCAATGGTGGCCAGCATGGCGCCCGCGATCGCGCCCAGGCCCGCGACCACTTCCAAAGTCACTCCCACGCGATAATTACTCATGGAATCGCGGCCGCGAACAAGCGCCGCCGCGCCGCTAGTGGTGACCACGGCCACCAAACTTGCGGCAATGGCGGTCTTTACATCCACGCCTAAAACTGAAACCAAAACTGGAATTAAAATCACGCCGCCGCCAAGACCCAGCATGGCTCCAAAGCAGCCGCTCACAATGCTCACCGCGATAATGATGAAGTCAAACAGAACTGGATTAGTTGCCTGCACAATTGATGTTGTATCAAATATCGCCGTGGCAATGTCTGGCGAACAATTCTGCCTGTTGCAAAACATCTGTCATACATTTCACGCCGCGGCGCCAAGAAAAATCTATTGCGCGTGCGGGTAGACTGTCGACATGATCCAATTTCTCATAGCCGCATGTCTTGCGGCGGACGCGTCCGTTGCAACTATTCAGTCCGCTTCAATTCCGCCTTCCGCAAACAGCGTGAGTTTGACCGTGTACTCCAGCGCCGACGCCGCCAGCTTTGATCCGCAAACGTGGATCGCGCAGCAACGCCAAGGCAACGATCCAACTGCCGCATATCAAGTGCCGGGCTTTGGCGTGATCCGCGAAATTCGCGGAGTGAACATGCCGCAAGGCGCGGGCAGCCTTGCGTTCACGGATGTC
>CANJIC010000245.1 GCA_947474205.1 Planctomycetaceae bacterium
TCAACGCGAATTCCGTGGCGCGTGCCTTTGGTGAAGGCGTTGAAGATATTCACAAGCGTTGGAAATAGATCGCGCGCCAATGTGAAGTCGCCCGAGGCGTTCACGGTGCGCCGCGCGGCGCTTGCCAGAAGCAGGGGCGCGTCAACGCTGTTGTCCAACCACGGTTCACCAGGTGATGGAAAACGATTTGGCAGCAGTCCATCTTTTTCAAAGTGGGCCAGGGAACGCAAGATGGCCGCGGCCTCATCGAACCGGCCGGTTTCTAAACAAAGTCCCGGCAATGAAATTAACGCGTCGCGTCCCCAATCCGCGAACCACGGATACCCCGCGATAATGCTGGCGCCGCGCGCGCCATTTGGAAGCGGGCGCTCCACAATGAATTGATCCGCGGCCAGAACCAAGCGCGCGCGAAAGGCATTGTCTTGCGCTTTGGCCAATGCGATCAACGATTGATCGCGCGCCGCGGTGGCCGCCATGATGCGCGCGCCTTCGCCCGCCGGTTCCAGGCGCGTGCTGGCTGTAAAACCCCGTATTTCGCCTGGTTTGAGAGATATTTTCAGAATGCCCGCGCAACAATGCGCGTCCACGCAGTCGTAGCCGCACGCTTGCTCAACGGGTAAAAAATAATCGCCATACCACGCGCCATCAGTCACGGCGCTTGCGCCATCGGCCTGTAGAAAAATATCTTTGCCCTCGCCGCTTGCGTGGTCAATGCACACATGCAGACCGCGCTCACATGCTTGAATGCGCGGCGTGAATGAATTTGGTTTCACCAGTTGATCATGCGGCCGATGATTCACCATGCATTTCAATTCAAGCTCAAGCGCGTCGCCGCCGATGAGCGTGAGCGTAATCGCTGTGGCATTGCGGCCGCGCGCCATTGAAATACGCTCCTGCAAATGAGCGGAGCCAATCTTCCATTCACGCACAATAATTGATCCATCAAGCCAGACGCGTGAAAGACATGCAAGTCCCGGCGCGTCCATGCCACTGCTCCATTGATTGGCGGACAATGGCGTGCGCGCGCCCTTGGTGATGACGGTGATTTCAACTTTGGAAACCAGCATGGTGCGGCCAGCGGGCGGATCCGTGGCCGCGATCAGCAATCCATGCCAGCGCCGCTGCAGCGCGCCGCTGACAGTTGCAAACGCGTAACCGCCAAGGGCGTTGGTGCTGAGCCACTCTAGTTTTGCCGCACTTTGCGCGTTGGGCCAAGCGCTTGGACCCAAGTCAATGAAGGGTTTAGAGATATCCGTCATGGTGTTGATTTCCTAGAAGACATTCATGGTTGCCACGCGCGCCAACATGCGACTTGATCGCGCGCATCAACGTGCGATTACTTTTTCTTTTCAGACTCGCCGCGGCGTCGTTGCAATTCGGCGACAACAAATCCGGACATGTATCCGTCTAAAACTTTTTGCGGATTGCCAACTTCAAAACCCGTGCGATGATCTTTCACGCGATTGTCATAGAACACATAGCTGCGAATTTGATTGCCCCAATCACGCGTGACTTTGCCGCCAGTGGCCGTGGCCAATTCGCTGGCGCGGCGCTCCTCCTCTAGTTGCTCCAACTTGCCGCGCATAACATTCATGGCTTGCTTTTTATTTTGTGATTGATCGCGGAATGTGCTGGCCACAACTTGCAAGCCAGTTGGAATATGGTTGATGCGAACCGCGCTGGCCACCTTGTTCACATTCTGTCCGCCGGGACCAGAGGCGCGCACAAACGCAATGATTTCAAGGTCTTTTGCAGGAATTTCTAGATCGGCGTCCTCGAATTCGGGGGTGACATCAACGGTGGCGAAACTGGTTTGCCGTTTGCCTTCAGCGTTGAAGGGGCTCACGCGCGCCAATCGATGCGCGCCGCGTTCGCAACTCATGTAGCCATAGGCGAATGAACCAGTGATGCGGTAACCAACTTCGCTCACGCCCGCTTCGTTGCCGGCGATGCGATGCAATTCCTCCGCCTTCCAACCCATCTCGCTCCAGTAATACAAGTACATGCGTTCCAACATGCCCGCCCAATCTTCCGCCTCCGTGCCGCCCGCGCCAGCGGTGATGTCCACAAAGCAAGCGCGATGATCGTGTTTGCGACCAAGCAAACTTTGTGTTTCCACCACGCCCATGCGTTGTTGCAATCGAAAGAGCGCGGCGTCGGCTTCCTTTAATAAATCCTTGTCGCCGGATTCTTTGGAAAGTTCGTAGCCCACTTTGGCGTCTTCAAAATCCGCAATGACTTGCTCCAGCGGTTCAATTTGCGAGCGCACAAGTTTGAGTTCGTTAATGACAACTTGCGCGGCTTTTTGGTCGTTCCAAAAATCACCCTCGCCCATTTGGCGATTCAATTCCGCGCGTTCGCTTAATTTTCGGGGGTAGTCAAAGAGAGTCGCGGATGGCTGAAATCCGCGCCTCAAGTTCATCGATCACTGGTTGATGTGCGTCAAAGTTCATGCAGTGAGTGTAGCGAACGCCATTGAATTGCTGCGTGTATCTTTCATTCGATGCAAGTTTCGTCGCACATTAGCCGCATGAAGGAAAGCGCCACGTTGGCCGTTGCCGCGAAGGCCGCCGCGTTGAAGGCCGCGGGCAAACCCGTGATTGGTTTTGGTGTTGGCGAGCCCGACTTTGACACGCCTGTGAATATTCGCGAGGCCGCCAAGCAAGCGATTGACAAGGGCATGACGCGCTACGCGCCAACCGCGGGCGATAAGGCATCGCGCGAGGCCGTGGCCACAAAGTTGCGCGAAGACAATGGAATCGCATGTCGCGCCGAGGACATCACCCTCACTGTGGGCGCGAAGCACGCCATTTATATGGCGCTTCGAGTGATCATTGAGCCCGGCGCTGGTGATGAAGTAATTTTGCCAACACCCGCGTGGGTGAGTTACAAACCGTTGATCGAGCTCGCCGGTGCCGCGTGCATTGAAGTGCCTTCGAGTGTGGCCACCAATTTTAAAATGACCGCGGCGCAATTGCACTCCGCAATCACGCCGCGCACGCGCGCGATTGTGTTGAACAGCCCAAGCAATCCATGCGGCACTGTGTACACGGTGAAGGAATTTGCGGCGCTGATTGATGTGTTGGCCAAGCATCCAAACATCACCGTGGTCAGCGACGAAATTTATGAAAAGCTAATTTACCCCGAGATTGAAGCGGGTTTGAAGCATGTCAGTCCGGGCGCCGACGCGCGTTTGGCTGATCGCACAATCACCATCAATGGCATGAGCAAGGCGTACGCCATGACGGGATGGCGCGTTGGATATCTCGCGGCGCCTGGAAAGAATGGAGTGCTTGCCAAGGAACTGATTAA
>CANJIC010000246.1 GCA_947474205.1 Planctomycetaceae bacterium
CCACCTCGGCCGTAAAATCGCCAACCCACGCTGAAGGAATACAAGCCGCCAGTTGTGCAACCGCCGCCGTCACCATTGGCGTGACAGCAACCCATGTTGTGGCCAAGTTCGTGCGCGAATGTTTGCGTGGACAAACAATCCCAGGAAGTGACGCTGAATGGAACTTCATTCGCGGCGGCCGCGGTGTTGTCGTATAGCAAATAGGCAATGCCGCAATATTCACCACTAGCGCGAACCAACGCCACCATGTCGGCGCCAGTGACATCACGAAGCGCGTGCGCCCAATCAAGTTGGCCGTCACTTGGATTTGCAAGGCGATCAAGATCAGTGCCAAAATCGCTGCTGACATAGTCGGTTTCAAGAACCATGACGGGAGTAATGCGCGTGGCCATTGCGCTGTTTTGATAGGCCAAGTTGGCGCTGGAAAATGCGGCGGCAATTTGACCTTCAATGGCGGCCTTGCCACCTGCGGCGGTTTTTGCCGCAGTGGTGTACAGCACCAAGACATCAACCGGCTTACCGGTGTCGCATGCGGCCAAACCATTCATGGGCACGGCGCGCGCTTGCTGATTTAGATTTGGTTTGACTGCGGGAGAATCAGCGCACGGCGGCAAACGAGATTCATCAACCAAATCAAGCGATGACACACCGGTTTCGCTTGCAAGAATTCGCCAACGACGGCCGTCATCACCGCGCAAGAAACCAGAAACTTCATCGCCGCGAATCACAAGCACGCCGCTGCCAGTTCCGCCATCAGCGGAGTCAATTCCGCTTTTAAAGAGAAGAGTTTGCCAACCCGACTCGTCGGTTTTTATTGATGCAAGAACAAGTTGCTCGCAACCCGCGGGACGAATGTCGGCGGGCGCGGGATCGTCCATGGTCAGCGTCATGAGTTCTGGAATAAGCGTGGAGTCAAGGGCGCGCGACGCAATGACGGAGTTGCGTGAAGCAGTCGCCTTTGATGAGTCTTGCGTGGCCGTTGCAAGCGCGGGTGTGTTGGAGGTGGCGGGCAAAAGTGCGGCGGCGTTTTTTTCCGTGGCATGAGCCGTGGAAAGGGCGGCACTTGCCAGCACGCACGAAATAAAGTGTGGGGTAAACATGGGTGTTACAACCTAGCCCAAGAGTGCGGTTTCACCATGTTTATTTTGATTTTTTGCAAAAATTTATCTTAAAAATGAATGCAATTTCAGGTTCCAGAAACTGTTTTTGCGCGCAAATGAAAGAGACCTGTTCAAATTGGCACTTTTTTTGGCTTGATTTTCAAATTTACGCGCGTTGGTTTGACCCAAGCGCACCGAAGCCAATTCCAAAGTCTGGAGCAAGTTTACGTTCACAAGTTGGCGTGGCTTTGCAACCAATTCCAAATTCCAAAGTCTGGAACAAGGTTACGTTGACAAGTTGGCGTGGCTTTGCAACCAATTCCAAGTTTCACGTAGACCATCTTTCATTGAAACGTGCGGGAGAAATCCCAGCGCGGATGTGGCCGCGGAAATATCCGCGCATGAATGCGGACTGTCAGCGTCACGCGGTGGTAGAAGGTGTGGCGGGATTTTTATTTGAGTGATGTTCGCAATCATTTCAAGAAGTTGACGCAGTGAAGTGGCGTGTCCAAGACCAATATTAAAGCGATCACCGCGAAGATTTCGCCGCGGATCGGATGCGCGCAGGAAGGCCTGGACAACATTGGCCACGGGAACAAAGTCGCGGGTTTGTTCGCCCGTGCCAAATAGTGATGCCGGTTCCTGCAATTGCGCCGCGCGCAGAAACGCCGCAATGGCCGCGGCGTATGCGCCGCTTGCGCTTTGACGCGGGCCGAACACGTTGAACAAGCGCAAACTTGCCGCATGCGTGTTGTTCGTGCGCGCGTAATTTTCTGTAAATACTTCGCCTTGCGCCTTACCCGCGGCGTATGGACTTGCTGCAACCAACGGATCGCTTTCGCTCGATGGAAATGTTGGAGTAAGCCCGTACACGGCGGAACTGGATGTAAACACCACGCTAGCAACTTTCGCCGCCGCGCTTTCCCGCAGCACGATTTCAGTGCCAAGAATGTTGCTGTTAAAATGTTTGTCGGGCTCGTGCACGCTTTGTGAAATTCCAACCATGGCGGCAAGATGAAACACGTGGCTGCAACCTGTAACAGCGTGGCGTACGGCAGCGGTGTCACTTACGGAACCAACAATCAGTTCAGCAATCGGCGATGTGGTTGCGCCCACAAGATTGCCACGATCACCCGTGCTTAAATCATCAAGCACACGAACGCGTGCGCCCGCCGAAAGCAGAGCGTCAACAATGTTGGAGCCAATAAAGCCAGCGCCACCGGTAACCAAAGCGGTGGCGCCGCGCATGTGTTGCGCGTAGTCAGGGACATCAGTCACAGAGCTTGGTGAAATATTGTCTGTCACACTGCCAAAGCATAAGCCAGATATGAAGCAGTCACTCATGAATCGCCGATAGAAACAACGAGTTACGATCACAATTGAAAATGTATTCAAACATGTCTCACCGACGAACGAACGCCTTTATATGAACGCCACGCAGCAACCCACCACTGACACTCGTCCGCAGGTGGCTGTTGTGTATCACTTCTTTCCGCATTATCGACGCGCCATTGTGGAAGAGTTGGCGCGCAGCACACAAGCCGACTTCACGTTTATTGGTGATGACCACGATCGCGGATACGCGCACGGCATTCGCGCAGCGCAGTTCACAACAGCCGTGAAATTTATTCTTGCACCCGCACACAGATTTGGCGGACCATTTCGATGGCAGTGGGGCGCGGTGCGTGCGGGCATGAACCCCGCATTTGATACGGTGATTTTCCATGCCGTTCCGCACTGGCCATGCACATGGTTTGGAGCGATCGCAGCGCGCTTGCTTGGTAAGCGCGTCTTCTTTTGGGGCCACGGATATTTGTCGCAACCGCGCGGGTTGAAAGGTTTGGCTCGAAAATTGTTCTACGCCTTACCGCATCAGCACATGTTCTATGGACGTGGATCCAAGCAAATTGCAATGCAGCACGGTTGGTCGCCCGAATACCTTCACGTGATTTACAACAGCCAAGACATGGTGGAGCAAATTGCGGCGCGTGAAAAAGTGAGCTCGGCACAAACAGACCAAATTCGACGTGAACTTTTTGGCGACGCCACCACGCCTGTGGTGATTTGCACTACTCGACTCATTGCTCTGCGGCGACTTGACTTGCTTATTGACGCCATTGCAGAGTTGAAGCGCCGCGGCATAAATGCAAACTTAATTATTGTTGGCGACGGGGAAGAGCGCGCGGCACTAGAAGCCCAAGCTGCCGCAC
>CANJIC010000247.1 GCA_947474205.1 Planctomycetaceae bacterium
AAAGCTGAAACCGCGGAGTGACGCATGGCGCGTGACTACTATGAAATTCTTGGGGTTGCGCGCGACGCGACGGCGGATCAAATTCGCAGCGCGCATAGAAAGTTGGCGCGAAAATATCATCCTGATTTGAACAAGGCGGCCAACGCCGCGGCTATGTTCAAGGAAACGCAGGACGCGTACGACATTCTTTCAGACGCTGGAAAGCGCGCAAAATATGATCGATTTGGCCACGCCGGTGAACAGCAGTCCAACATGGGCGGCGGCAATGCTGGCGGTTACGGCGGGGTGGACGCGGACACGCTTGAGTCCATCTTTGGAAATTTCATGGGCGGTGGCGGGCGTGGTCGTGGCAAGCGTGCGCGCGGTCCGCAACCCGGCGAGGATTTGACTTCCACAATTCAGGTTGGGTTTATGACCGCCGCGCTTGGTGGAATGCATCACATTGATTTGCAAGGACCCGCCGGCGCCATTGTGGTTGATGTTCGCATTCCGCCTGGCATTTCATCCGATGGACAATTACGCGTGCGCGGCAAAGGCGGCGCGGGCGCGGGTGGTGGCCCTAGTGGTGATTTGGTTTTGTCAGTGAAGATTGCGCCGCATCCTTGGTTTCGCCGCGACGATCTTGACATTTTGCTTGATGTTCCAATTTCAATTGTCGAAGCCACACTGGGCGCCAAAGTTTCCGTGCCGCTGCTGCAAGGCTCGGCGGAAATTCGCATAGAGGCTGGCACTCCAAGCGGCCGCAAACTTCGCTTGAAAGCCAAGGGAATTCAGGGCGCTCAAGGCGTGGGTGATTTCTACGCCGTGGTGCGTATTGAGCCGCCAACGAAGTTGTCCAAGGAAGACGCGGACATGTTGCGCGATCTTGGCGAGCGCTTGCCCTCGCCGCGTGCGGGCGAACCGTGGGCGCAATTGCAAGTGAAATAATCTTTTGGGAGTCGTGGAAGGAACTACCTGGGAAATATTTTGCTCGGAGCGCATACCATTGTTTTCTTATGTTGCACGCATGCGCAACCAAGCGCTGAACTCATCAAGAAGTGAGTTCACAACTGAAAAAAAATTGTGCACCCCCTTGCGATCTCGAATCATTAGCGAACGATATTTTTTGTTTCGCCGCGCGGCCGCAAGCACACCACATCGGGAAGATTTCTAAACCAGCCATCGCAATCAAGGCCGTATCCCGCCACGAATAAATCTGGCACTTCAAAGCCAACAAATTCGCACGGCGTAGCCAAGGCTTCGGGCAATTGCTTGCGCAATAACACGCACGCGCGCACACTCAAGGCGCCGCTGTCTTGCACACTGTTGCGCAGAAATTTTATAGTACGTCCACTATCAAGAATGTCATCCACAATCAGAACGTGGCGCCCCTTCACGCCCTCAGGAACACCGCCCTCAAGTTTGGGACCTTGGCTGTGCGTACCGGCGCCGTAACTGCGCGCGGTGATCAAGTCAATGCGCAAGCGTTGAGGAAAGCATCGAATGAGATCGGCGGCAAAAACAAGCGCGCCAGTGAGCACCGGCATAATGACAAGGCCGTCCACATTTCCGCCAAGCGAAGCGGTGATTTCCGCCGCAAGCAGTGGCAGGCGACGCGCAATATCTTGCCGCGCAACAATCACTTCGCCTGGCTCAAGATTTGTCTCTTTCATTGCGCGCTCCGTTGATGACGTGGGACATGAATGTTGCGTGAGTTCTGTTTCAAATGATGTGTACTTGCTCGAGCGCTCATTTATTTTCTCAATCGCTTGATCAAGCGCTCGTTGATGCTCTTGGCGTCGGCCTTGCCCTTTGAAAGTTTCATGACGTGGCCAACTAAACGGCCAGTCGCCGCGTCCTTGCCCGCGGCCACATCGGCGGCGGCTTGCGGTTGCGCAAGAATGGCCTCCTCTACCCACGCGTCAAGCGCGGAGTCATCGCGCACTTGCAGAAGTCCGTGCGTTTGCGCCAAGGCCAGCACCGTCTCATCGGAGTCGCACATGAATCCAAACAATTGATCGGCGGCTTGCGGGCCAACCTCATTGGCTTCGCGTAATTTCACAAGTTCCGCCACTTGCGCCGGCGTTGCGCCCAGTTGATGAATGAGGCATTTCTTTTCATTAGCGCGCTTGGAGCCGGCGTTGAGCAATAATTTTCCCACCGCAAATCCAGCGGCGGCCGTTGCGCCCGCAGCGGCCACGCACGCTTCGAAATAGAAACAATCGTCGCGCTCGGCCACTAAATTCTCCGCGTCAACGGGCTGCAATCCCCACTCATGTTGATAGCGACGCTGACGACTCAGCGGCTGCTCCGTCAGCGACGCGCGAATTTCTTGCAGCCACGCGGCGTCCATGCGCACAGGAACAAGATCAGGATCTGGAAAATATCGATAGTCATGCGCGTCTTCTTTTTCACGCTGCAACACCGTCTCCAACTTTTCATCAAGCCAGCCACGCGTGGCCTTCATGCCGCGGCCCATCACGCGGCCATCTTGTTTCCACGCTTCAACTTGGCGCACACACTCATATTCAATGGCGCCCTTGACGGCCTTGAATGAATTTAAATTCTTCACCTCAACAATGGGCGTGCGCACCGTCGTGCCATCTTCAAAGGTGATCTCAACATTAATGTTGGGCTCAAAGCGCATGTGGCCCTTCTGCATCACGCCCTCGGTCACGCCAAGAAAGCGGCACAAAACCCGCAGATTTTGCGCAAATGCAACCACTTCCGCCGCGCTTGCAAAATCCGGCGCCGTGACAATTTCTAGCAGCGGCGTGCCCGCGCGATTTAAGTCCACCAAACTTCCGTCGTAGTGGCGACCACCTGGAAGTTCATGGCCAAGCTTGCCGGTGTCCTCCTCCAAGTGCGCGCGGATAATTCCAATGGTCTTGGTGGAACCATCTTCCAGTGGCAATTCAAAATTTCCTTCGCCGCACAGCGGCTGGTCGTACTGGCTAATTTGATAACCCTTTGGAAGATCGGGATAGAAATAATTTTTCCTGTCCCAGCGACATTGCTTGGCAATCTCGCATCCCAGCGCCATGCCAACGCGCGCGGACATTTCCACAGCGGCGCGGTTCATGACGGGCAATGTTCCAGGAAGGGCCGCGACCAACGGGTCCACAAGCGAGTTCACATCGGAGCCATCAAAGTCCACATGCGCCGGATTGGGCGCGCGCGTGAACATTTTGCTGCGCGTGCACAGCTCCACATGAATCTCCAGTCCAACAATCAATCGGGTGTGGGCAATGGCACTCGGCATCAGGACACTATAAAGTGGTTTGGTCATGAATGAACCAAGCGATAAAT
>CANJIC010000248.1 GCA_947474205.1 Planctomycetaceae bacterium
CATCATGGCGGAAATTTTCGCGGGATTCTTTTTGTACTCATCCATGATGGCCTTGAGCGACAACTTGTCCTTTGGAATTAAACCAGAGTCAATGCAAGCTTGACCAAGACCGGAGTACGGCCGATCGGTTTTACCCGCGTAGCCAACAAACATTGCTTTGCCATCGGGCATAATAATTTTGGCGCTGCCATTCACTTGCACGATGTACGCGTCAAGCGCGCTGGGCAAGTAGACAAGCTCCGAACCCTTGAACATGTTGCTGGATTCAATCTCAGCACGCGTTGGATATGGATGCACCGAACCGTCGGCGGCGAGTTGACCTTGCGGAGCGCCGGTCGAAGGATCCGTGACAAGATCCGCGGGACGCTTGTAGAGCGGAAATTTAAACTGGTCCGTCGCGGTCATGCTGCCTTGAAACTCTGGGCTGTAATAACCGGTGAACAATACGGTGCCCTTGCCGTTCCATCCAACGGTTTGCCAAATTTCAAATTGCTGTTTGATGGCGCCAACAAAGTCAGCCTCGCTTTTGCTGTCCTTCAAGATTTGTTGAAAGGCCACGATGCTGGATGACGATTGATCCCACGTCCACACTTTCATAAATGGAAATTTAGTTTTGCTGGACGGCATTTCAAACCAACCTTGCGAATAGGCGAGGGCCTTGTTCAAGAATGGATCGCGCACGCGCCATGCGGCGCCGATGTCTGGAAGCGGATCGTTGGGACCTAATTTGCGCAGACCACTTTCGCCTGGACCAAGTTGATGCGTGTAGTCGGGCGTGGGTTCAGGCGTGGGCTCTTCTGTTTTGCAAGCGCCGAAAAACAAAACTGGCAACGCAAGCGCGGCGCACATGAAGGCGAGAGAGAATTTGCGATAGTTGAAAATGGGCATGTGGAGAAAATAGCGATTTTGGCGAAGTCGGTTACCATATTTGCATGCAAACTTTCCTACCAACCCATTTTTCTTCCCTGCTCGCCATTGGCTTGCCATCCGGCTTTGAGTGGGTCATTTTGCTCGCGGTCGCCCTGCTTATATTTGGCCGGCGCCTGCCTGAGGTGGCGCGCGGATTTGGCAAGAGCATTAACGAGTTTAAAAAGGGCATGAGCGAAGTCACCGACGAGATCAACAAGGAACCAATGGATCAGGCTTCGAACCAGAATTCTGGCGGCGCCGCCAAATTGCCAAATACCAATGCGGGCAACACCATGGGGCAAGACGCTTCGCAGGCGCGGGAATCGGACGCGTCGAACAAGGTTTGAGTTATTTATGCCCCTTTGCGCCACCACCAGAAGCCGCCAGTGATTGCTGCGACAAAGATGATCACATAGCCAACGCGCCAAATGTGCGCGTGTGGGGTTGGTTCGAAACCTGCCATGAATCCGTAAATGCAAAACGTGGCCGCTGCGAAGTGGGCTAGAGCCATCAGAATTCGAAGTAGTCGATTTGAATGTTGAATGGAAGTTTGTGTTCTATGTTCAGTCTTGCGCGTGGCTGGCGCGGCGAAATAAAATTGCGGAGCCGGCAAAAAAAATCGCGATGTTCGTGTTTAGAACAATTATTTTAAAGAGACCATCGTCGACGGGTGGATGCCAAATCATCATGGCGATAAATGGAACCAAGAACTGCGCGCCTGCGGTGGCAAAGAGCGCGTAAGACATTCCCAATGGTTTGAATCCCGCTGAGATTCCCCCCACAAGACCGATCAAAATGACTGTTGAGTACATCAAGTTTGCTGGGTTGTCTTCGTTTCCAATCAGCCCCACCGCAAGATTGATCCAGATCAAGAACAGTCCAGTGCCGACGGCCATGAGAACACCAAGTTTGTATGCGGCATTGCGAGATTGACTTGCGACAAATTGAACCATCAAACCACTGCCGCATAGAAGTGTGCCCATGACCACAAAATCCATCACGCTCCAATTCACTTCTTGCGTGAATTGCTGTGCCACAAGCGGCACCGACAATAGAAGCGCGGTCACTAGAAAAATTCCGATTGTTACTTTGCGATTCATGGCTGAGTTTGGCTGAGTTTGTTTTGGGCTTTCGCCAAAAGTATTCTACGGGTATGACAAGACGCTGAGTCATGATTGCTGAATCCGCCATGCCTGACCACATCATCAAACACAAAAGTCGGTTTCGAATTGTAAAAATTGCTTGATTGATTGCCGGCTTGCGTGCCCGAGAAAGCGTGACAACACAAGGTGCTCTCGTTACAATCACGCGTTGTTGTTTGGGCGATTAGCTCAGCTGGCTAGAGCGCACGGATCACACCCGTGAGGTCGAGGGTTCGAGTCCCCCACCGCCCACTTAAAATGCAAACGAGCGGAAGTTTGAACGCTTCCGCTCGCTGTGTTTTTATTTTATAACAACTCACATGCGCACTCACAGGCAAACGCATATTCCAAACTACATGCCGATTTACATACCTGGCTCTGCGGCGGGCTTGTCGCTGTCGGTTGAAGTGGAATTCTGCGGCTTCACCACAACCACAATCGCGTTCTTGGGGTCGTAATACTTGGCGAATGTGTCCTTCACTTGCTTGCTTGTGATGGCTTGGTACGCGGCGGGTTCCTTCACCACATCGTCCATATTTATATTTTGATAGGTCATGAGGTCAATGCGACCCGACCAATAGCTTGGCTCCTTCAACTGCTCGTCAAAAGTGTTGGCCATTTGCTTTTTGGCGATGTCCATTTCTTCGTCAGTCGGACCGTTCTTGGCGAACTCCGCATACATGGACGCGACCTTGTCCACAAGCGGCTGCGTCTTCGCGGGCTCTGTTGGAGCGGTGGCGCTGAACATGCCAAAGCCTGGAAACGTTGTGGCGGCGCGTGATGCGGCGCCAATGCTGTACACAAGTTGCTCCTTCTCTCGAACCTCGGTGACCATGCGCGTGGAAATAATTCGCGAGGCCATGCCAAGCGCGCGCACATCTTCACGATTGGCTTGATCGGTGCCGTAGAAACCTGACAACACAAACGCTTGCTTGGTTGGCGTGTCGAGCGTTTTCTCAAACATGCGTGGACCAGCCGGACGTTTCATTGTGCGCAGGGTGATATATGTTTCTGGCGAAACGCGCGGACGCAAAGTGAGCGCACCCATGTAATGCGCGGCCAACTCAATGGCGCGCTCCTTGGAAATGTCGCCCACAATGGCTATTTCTATTGGAGATTGCGCGATGAGTTTTTCAAGCCATGCCTGCGCCGCGGGCAACGTGATTTTGTCGATTTGCTCCGGAGTGACAGGTTGCATGCGCGGATCGCTGTCTGGATACGGCAGCGCCGACGCC
>CANJIC010000249.1 GCA_947474205.1 Planctomycetaceae bacterium
CATTTGCAACAAGTCGATCGACCGCGTTGAAGCACGCGTTGGTGGTGCCGCCCGAAAACCATTTGGCATCTGGACAATTCCATTCCAACACCGTGTTCCACGGCTTGTACCAGTGAAATTGTTTTGCAATGTCGCCCCAGAAATTTTCGGGATCGTTCAGCGCCTGCGTGTGCAACTTTTCGTAGGTAGCCATGTCGGGCACGTGCAGTGAGGGCATTGCCTTTGCAAAGTGGGAAGATGGCGCGAACACCGCCGATTCACTTTGAACGCTGCGAATATTGCTAGTGCTTGTCATGCGCCCATCATGGCGTACGCGAGTGGTTGAGCGCAAGCGATAAGAAAAAACTTACGCAGGTTGAGCGCGCGCTTTCGCAAAGGTGTGGTTGATAAATCGCGCGACTTTATGGCTTGACTCACGCGATTTTTTTGCGTGTGCGCGCGCGGCGTAGCGATGCTTTCAAGAGTGGCTAATTTCTCCACGCATCACGCGTTTTTTTGCGAATGCGCGCGCGGTTTAGCCAAGATTTCAAGAGTGACTATTTTCGCCCCGCATCACGCGAATTTTTTAGCGTGCGCGCGCGCGGCGTCCAAAGCTTCGGCTGTTTTGGATGGATCTTTTCCGCCCGCTTGCGCCATGTCGGGTTTGCCGCCGCCGCCGCCGCCACACACTTGCGCCGCAACCTTGACCCAGTCGCCGGCTTTCAAACCCTTGGCAATCAACGGCGCAGGCACGCACGCCACAATGGATACTTTTCCTTCGGCGGCGTCTGGCCACGCCAGCAAGATCGCGGTCTGTGGCAATTTTGTTTTAGCCATGTTCAGCGCCGCCAACAATGCGGGCGCATCTGCGTTTTCCAACAGAGCAACAAACGCATTCGCCGCGGCCGCATGCTCATGCTCCGCGATCAGTTCGTGCATGCGCGCAAGAGTGCTCTCACGCGTGGCGCCCTCGCTCTCGCGGCGCGCGGCTTTGGCCAAGTCGCGCAACGCATCCATGGTGACGTTGAGTGATTGCTTGTGTGAATGCGGAATTGAAAGTGATTGCAAAAGTTGCCCGATCTCGGAAACTTCCGCGTTCAACTGCGCGCCTTGCATGGCGCGCGCTTGCTCCATGCGTGCGTGAAGATTGCGCGCTGTTTCCATGGCGGCCATGGCGGCAACTCCGGCAACAGCCGTAATGCGGCGCACGCCGGTGCTAAGCGCGCCTTCGCTCATAATGGCAAACGCGTGCGCCTCTTTGCTGGCGGGCAAATGCGTTCCACCGCAGAATTCAACGCTGGCGCCGCGCCATTTCACGTTGGTTGGGTCCGCAAGAAGTTGTGCAATGCTGGCGCCAATAGAAACCACGCGCACGGGGTCGGGATATTTTTCGCCGAACACCGCGCGCACGCCCGCGATTTTTTTGGCCTGCTCCAGCGGCGTGTTGGCCGCGTCCACCACGCTGTTGTTGTTGATGTGCGCCATCACCAACTTTTCCACGCTGGCAATTTCGTCATTAGTCATGGCGCGCGTGAATGAAAAGTCAAAGCGCAGGCGATCATCCGCCACCAAACTTCCGCGTTGCTGCACATCTTCGCCCAGCGTTTCGCGTAGCGCCCAATTCATCAAGTGCGTGGCCGTGTGATGCGCCGCCACCAAATGGCGACGAGTCTTTTTTAAATCCATGATCACGCTATCACCGCGGCGCAACACGCCGCGCTTGACATGGCCAATGTGCAGCACGTAGCCGGCCTCATTTTGCACGTCCGTGATTTCAAATTCAATTGCGTCCACTGTGTCGCGTTGCGTGGGCACCGCAGCCACATCACCAATTATGCCCAGTGAACTATTGACCGCGCTCAAAACGCCGCCAGTCATTTCGCCCATGTCCTCCATGGCCGCGTTCAGCGCCGCGCCGGAATGCTCGGACAAAATAGAACCACTGTCCGCGATTTGTCCGCCGCCCTCGGCGTGAAAGCAGGTGCGTTTCACAATCACTGCCGCGGAAATTCCGGCTTCTAGTTTCTCCTGCAAATGGTGGCCATCCCAAATGGCTATCACGCGGCTGGTGCATGATTTGCCTAGAAATTTGGGCGATTCATCCGTGGGCGCCACGTGAAGCGTTCGCAGTTTCTCAATCGCGTCCGGAGTAAGCGTGATGCGGGCCGCGTCTTGCGTGCCAGCGCGGCTGGTTTCACGCGCGCGCTCCATGAGTTCTTGATAGCCAGCGTCATCAACCGTGAGCGAGCGCTCTTGAGCCATGACTTGCGTCAAGTCAATTGGAAAACCCATGGTGTCGTGCAAGCGAAACGCGTCTTGCGCGCTCACCACGCCGCCCGCTGCGCGCGCCGCGGTTGCCGCCACTTCAAAAAGTTCAATGCCGCGCTCCAGCGTTTTTCCAAACGCAATTTCCTCATCGCGAATAATGTCCGTGACGCGTTTCTGTTGCGCGCGAAGCTCTGGAAAAACATCGCCTAGTGAATCGCATACCGCGGCCACCACATGATGCAAGAATGGACCGCGTGCGCCAAGATGTTGATGACCCATGCGCGCCGCGCGCCGCAGAATTCGCCGCAGCACATAGTTGCGGCCCTCGTTGCCAGGAGCCGCGCCGTCGGCAATGGCGCTGCACAAACAACGCGCGTGATCCGCCGCAACGCGGTACGCAATGTCGGCGGGATCGGTGAGCGTGTTTGCATATGGCTTGGCGCCAGTCGCCGCTTGAATGGCCGCGAACAGCGGCGTCCACAAATCAGTTTCATAATTGGAGCGCTTGTTCTGCAAAACGGAAACCAATCGCTCCAAACCCATGCCAGTATCCACGTGCTTGGCCGGCAAAGGCGTGAGTTTGCCGCCATTTTCTCGGTTGAATTGAATGAAAACCAAATTCCAAATTTCAAGCACGTCGGGATCGCTGGCGTTCACCAACGCCGCTGCGTCGCGGCCACCAATGCGATCAAAATGAATTTCACTGCACGGACCACACGGACCGGTCTCGCCCATTTCCCAAAAGTTGTCCTTCATGTTGCCAGGCAACACGCGCGACGCTGGAAGAAATTTTTCCCACAGCGCCTTGGCTTCCGTGTCAGGCTCAAGCCCAGCTTCTTTGGATCCGCCAAAGTAAGTCGCATACAAACGATCTTTCGGAAGCCCGTACACGCGCGTCAATAAATCCCACGCCCACTCAATGGAATCTTTCTTGAAGTAATCGCCGAAGGACCAATTGCCAAGCATCTCGAAAAATGTGTGGTGGTAGGTGTCGCGTCCAACATCTTCAAGATCGTTGTGCTTGCCG
>CANJIC010000250.1 GCA_947474205.1 Planctomycetaceae bacterium
ATGCGCGTGAAATTTGATCATGGGTACATGCAAGGCACGTATCACTGTGACCGCGTTGGGCGCGAAATGCCAATTGCTGGCGCGCTTGCGGGGCCGGTAAATCCACATCGTATGGACAACGACCAATATAAAGAGCGCATGATTTCGCACATGGGTCCCACTCGCACGCACGTGGGCACGCTTGATGAATATGGCATTGCCGACACGCACACTGCGCAGATTCCATTTGAGTGGAGTTTCGCCGACGGCGTATTCGCGTTGACTGGTTGCCGCGGTTACGGTTCGAAATTGGAATTAATGGGCAGGACGGATGAGCGCACGAAGTGATCGCGTTTCAGCAAAGTCGTCCGAGTATCAGGGACTTGGGATTTATGCGGCGTGGATTTAGAAAAGGCTACCCAATGGGTAGCCTTTTCAATTGAACCACTTGCGAATATTGACACGCATTATCTATAAAGTGCGTTCCGTAAAATGAATTCAATCAGGCAAAAATATCGCGGCGGTTTTTCCATTTTTCGCGAAATGATTAAAAACATTTCTAGAGTGGCTTCGCATGCGGGCAAGGATGGCGTGCATGGTGGAGGTCAGGTTGGCAAAGAAACTCAAAGCAAATCTTGGCAAGGCGACTGTCGCGCCAATCACTGAATTGGCAACTCGGTCAATATCTGCAAAGGGTGCTTCGGTGGACACGCCAGCCAAGATGTTCATAGAGGACGTGCGCGCAATTTTGCGACAGGCACGCCGCGGCGCATATGCGGCGGCCAACCACATTATGGTGCAGGCGTATTGGAACATTGGGCGCAGGATTGTGCGTGAGGAGCAGGGCGGCAAACAGCGCGCCGATTATGGACAATTTCTAATTCGTAATTTGGCGCGCCAGTTAGGCGACGAATTTGGCGGGGGCGTGTCTGTGGCAAATCTGTGGAATTTCAGGCTTTTTTATCTTACTTTTCCAGCAGAATCAAAACTCTACGCAGTGCGTAGAGTTTTGACTTGGACGCATTGGCGGATTCTTATGCGCGTGCAAGACCCCGATGCCCGCGATTTTTATACACGTGAATCCGCGGAGAATGGCTGGAAGACTCGGCAACTGGAACGCAATATTGCCACGCATTACTTTCAGCGGTTACTTAAGCCGCGCAAGACCTCCAAAGGCAAGAAGCGAAACATCTTAAAGCCAACTGCCGCCACTTCACCGCGCGCTAGTGCCGCAAGCCCGGTCGAGTTTGTGAAGGATCCCTATGTGCTGGAGTTTCTTGGATTGCCCGATGCGTCCGCACTGCCAGAGGAACAGTTGGAGAACGCCATCACACTGCGCCTACGAGATTTCCTAATGGAGCTTGGCAAAGGCTTCTCATTTGTTGGCCGGCAATTTCGAGTCAGCACGGAGACCAGCCACTTTTTTGTCGACCTTGTCTTTTACAACTATCTGTTGAAGTGCTTCGTATTAATCGACCTAAAAACTCGCGCGCTGAATCACGCGGATATCGGGCAAATGGACATGTACGTCCGCTTATTTGATGACCTGAAGCGCGGCGAGCAGGACAACCCCACGCTTGGAATTATTTTGTGCGCGCACAAAGATGACACCATGGTTCGCTATTCGGTGCTGAGCGAAAGCCAGCAATTATTCGCATCTCAATATCGACTTGTGTTGCCCAGCGAAGAGGAATTGCGCGACGAGTTGTGCCGCCGCAATATTTTGCATGGACCCGACACAAAAATTGTCCCGTAAAATAAAAAAAGTTGCCCCCAAAATCACAAACCGAGCAACCTAAACCAATTCTCAACTCCCGCGTCGCAGAAAGGGTGGCACCACAAGCGAGTTTAGCACCCACGCGAGCCCCGCTCGCGTGGGGTGCGTTGTCTGAGCGACTGGTGCCACCCTTTCTGCAAAGCGTTTCACTTGAGCACGAGAGGCGCGTTGTCCGAGCGACTGGCACCACTCTTTCTGAAAAGCGTGTCACTTCCTCGCGCGTTACGCCTTTGAATTCACGCTGCCGGCGCTAAATCAGCGGCAGGCAAGCGCAAACCAAGCAGGTGATGCGGCAGCGTGGTGATCATGTAGAAGGCAATGCTGGCCACCGCAAGCGAGTGCACGTTAAAGCCGCCAAGCAACAAGCACAGTGGAATCATGCAGGGAATGGTGGGCCAGAGCAGCGGCAAACTGATCACATGCACGCGAACCAGGCGCGCCAAAAAATTGTTCGTGGTATATGGCGACGCAATTATATGAGTGGTTGTATATGACGGCGCGATTATAGTTTTTGTGCACGCCAAGCGACGCGTGTGTCGAAACGCATGTACGCCAATGAAGAACATACCAACCGCAAACAGTGGATCTGCAAGCGCGGCCATGCTTGCCACCAACGCGTGCTCAACAAGATCCATAACTGCGGCGCGCGCATGTCCGCGGCGCGCGCGTGCCGCAGCGCTCGCCAAAGCAAACACCACACCCGCGCCAACTCCAATCAACGCAAGTGGTCGCATCTGCTCTGGTGTTGGCATCCACGCACTTGCCGCGCCATGCTGCCATGCGCTGAGCGCAGTTTCAATTTGTTCAAAGGGCGCCCACGCCGCAACTGGGTGCGCTGCGAAAGCCGTGCTTAATAAAAGCATGCCTCGACCAAGCGCCAATCCCCAGCGCGCCACAATTCCATCTTTGTCCGCGCCTACCGCCGTGGCATCGGCCATGCCAAAATGAAACATGGTCAAGCACAAAAACATCAACGCCGCCGCGCCGGGCAACAACGCCATCAACGCCAAGCACGCCAGCATTTGGCATAAATACCCGGTAAATCCGCTGATTCTGGACCACGCTCCCACGCGCCCGGATAAACGCGCCGCCACAATCCAGTCCGCGCAACCGTGTGGCATTCCAAACACAAACAACGCGATCACAAATGGCCATGGCGCCGCGGTTGTTGTGAATGCGGGATCAATCAACGCGGCCAACACGCCAAACGCCAGCACGCACCATGGCCACACGCGCGCATCGGCAAAAATAAATCGCCCCGCCTTAACCACCTGTTCGACGGATCTTTGCGATCCATCGAACTCGGCGGCGGTAGGCGGGGCGAGTTTCAAACTAAATATGTCCAACGACTCAGGCTTTTTGTTGTCCCAAAACCTTCACGCCTTGGTAGACGACCAAGCCGAAGAAGACCTTGTTGATGACGTCGGCCACGTTGTACAAAATTTCGCGCCAGCTTTCACCATTACCGCCATTGAGAGCCATCAAGAAACCGATTGG
>CANJIC010000251.1 GCA_947474205.1 Planctomycetaceae bacterium
CGTGACGCGCTGCAACACTCCGCGGCGAATGGGAAACCATGTCTTGAGATCGCGAACTTCCAATAAATGTTGCGCGCTCATGTGTTGAATGCTACCTATTCAAAATCAATTTAACGCAACGGAATCCGAAGCTGCGCAATGGAACCGTTTTGCTGACGCACACCAAGCACAAGCACAAATTCCAACTTGCGCGATGCTTGTATTTGCCTGGTGATTCGCGTGTAAAAGTCGTCAAGATTGTTTATTTTTTGACCGAACACTTCCACGATCATCGTGCCTGGCGGCATGATGTCCGAAACACTCGATCCCAAGACCACCTCTTCCACCATCACGCCGCGCTCAAATGCCACACCAAATTGCTGTGCCGCCACATCCGTCGCTGTGATCAGTTTTTTAATTCCAATATTTCGCAGCGCTTCGACAATTCCATCGGAATTTGTTTCAGGTTTAAGCTGCCCCATCACAACCTGAAATGAAATTATATCGCCACCTTTATTTAAAGGATTGGCTCGCCATAAATCAATGGAGATAGTTTCATTTGGTTGTCGAGACGCAATAATGCTACGCAACTGCGATGCATTCTGAACACGCTTGCCGGCGAATTGAGTGATGACATCGCCAATTTGCAGCCCCGCTTTTTCCGCAGGACTAAGTGGACTTACAAAAGTAATGACGGCTCCATCACCTTGAAAAAATGACGCCGTTGTCTGAAGAAGTGGATCGCGCATTGGCATTCGCCCCAACTCCTCCGTGTCCCGCATGGAAATTCCCAAATATCCTTTGATCACTTCACCATGATCAATGAGTTGGTCCACCACATTGTCAATCATGGAGATTGGAATAGCCAAACCAATACCAGAGAATTGCCCTTGCGAAACGCCATTTCCATGGCCCGTGGCGATGGCGGTGGACATGCCCACAACGTGCCCCTTGGTGTTGGTCAGTGGTCCACCAGAATTACCCGGGTTAATCGCCGCATCCGTCTGGATAAAATTTTCATATTCAATTTCGCTTATGCCCGCGGCGCGTCCCACACCCGACACAATTCCATTGCTCATTGAGAAACGAAAATCAAACGGACTTCCAAATGCGAACACCATGTCGCCTTGTTGCGGATCTTGAGTCTCGCGTTGCGCAGGTCTAAGCCCCTGCGCATCCACTTGCAATACCGCAATGTCCGTGCGCAAATCGGCGCCAAGTAATTTCGCCTCGCGACGCTCTCCATCAAATAATTGAACTTCAAGCCTGGTTGCACCCTCTACCACATGGGCGTTGGTCACAATGTGACCGGCAGCGTCATAGATCCAACCACTGCCTGAGTTAATAAAACTCTGACCCACCCCGCGCCCATTGGCCACACCCGAACTGCTGACATGCACAACGCTGGGCTCAACAAATGTGGCGACATCGCGCGACGCCTTTGACATTTGATCAAGCAATGAACCTGCGTCAAGACGATCCTCCGCCAAGCTCATTTGTGTGGCGGTCATGCCTTGTGAAACCTGGCGCACCGCGGTGGGACCAACAAACAACAGCACGCCCGCCGCGGCAAGCACCACCAACGATGGTCCAAGAAATTCAATGCGTCGCATGCGAGTCGCTTCCGGAACGCAACATGGCGCGCAGTTTTTCCTGCTCCGCTTGCTCCATGCGATATGTTTTTCCAGGCAATTTTCCAGCGCGAACAAGCTCCGCAAAAGCCGTCGCGCCCGCTTGAATGGCTTGACCAACGGCGGCTAGCGGTTGCGCGAACGCGGGCTGCCAATCGCTTAATCCAAGAATGTCTTGAAGCACAACAACTTGGCCGTGACAACTCGCGCCAGCTCCGCAACCAATCACTGGAATTGTGGCGCGCTCAACAATGAATTGCGTCACCTCTGGTGGACACGCTTCAACAAGCAACATGCTTGCGCCCGCGGCTTCCATTGCGGACGCGTCGGCGACAATGCGAACCGCGTCCTCGGCTGTTCGCCCCGCGGAAAAATATCCGCCCTTCATCTTGGCTTGTTGCGGACGGCTTCCAACATGCGCCACCACCGGAATTCCGGCGCGCGCCATTTGCTCCACCAGCGCGGCGAATGATCGATCCACTTCCAACTTCACGCAGTCGGCCATGCCCTGCGTAAGAAATCTTCCCGCGTTGCGAATGGCGTCGCCTTGCTCGCATTGATAAGAAAGAAAGGGCATGTCCGCCATCACCACTCGCCGCGGCGCGCCGCGCTTTACGGCGGCGGTGATCTCAACCATGAAATCAAGCGGCGCGTGAATAGTTGCGGTGTGTCCAAGAATCACTTCGGCCGCGGTGTCGCCCACCAATAAAACTTCCACGCCGGCGCGGTCAAGCCAGCGCGCGGTGGTTGCGTCGTAGCAGGTCAAGCATGTGAATCGTTTGTGCTCGCGCGACATGCGCGCCAATGTGCGCAGCGTGATGGCTTCGCCGGCGCCAGCGTCGGTGGTGCGATTGGTTGCAAGCGATTCATTCAATGGTGCGTTGTTGGGTTCCACAGATGCCAATAGTAGCCCTCTTTCCCTTAAAACCGTCGCGACGGATTGTTGATCAGATTGTCGCGACCAGGCACGATCATGTCGGCAATTTCGATGGCTTCCTTCAGTGATTCGAGCGCTTGTTGAATGTCAAAGCACGGCGAAATCACGCGGCCCTGCTCCAAATGCTCCGCCGTGGCGACGGCGTCGCCCGCGATCAACAGAGTGGTGGCTGGTGTGGGCAACAACAAGCCGCTTGAACCAATGGAAACGCCAGGCAGTGGAAATAAATCCACGCCCTCGGCTAATTTGTCTGGCGCAACTTCGCAGGCGTTGAGAATTTCCAACTCCTCGCGCAACATGCGCGTCAGCTCCGCATCTTTTGCCGCGCGCGCCTGCTCCAGTTTTTCACGAAGTTGCTCGCGCACACCTTGTTGCTCAAGCTCGCCAATCCATACGGTGGCGTTTGTAAACGCCGCCAACCCGCGCCGGCGAAGCGGATGAAAGCTGGTTAGAAAAACATGCGTGACACTTTCGGCGCCCTTGCCGGTGCGCTCGGACAAACGTGGTAATAAAATCTGTGGCGGCAACGACGGGTCAACCAAAATCACCGCGTCACCTGACTCCACAAGCGATGTAGTTGTGTGCGCCGCGCGCACGTCGCCCTTCTCGCCCCACAACGGATGCGCGCTCATTGCGCCAATGGAAATAATTTTTAAACTAGCCGCCATGGTGTGGTTCGAA
>CANJIC010000252.1 GCA_947474205.1 Planctomycetaceae bacterium
CCACGAATCACGGATTTGCAATCCGTTCCCTTAGGCCACTTGGGTACTCGGCCGAGACCGTATCCTTGCATCGAACGCCCTTGGCGTCAACGCAATGACCACACGAATTCTGAAATCTTTTGGAATGACTTTGTTTGTCATAATTTTTCCAACGGTCGTTTTCGCTGTTGAGCCTGCCATGCTGAGATCAGCGGGCGCGGCAACTGTAGCGCCGCCCGCGACATCGCCCGTGGTTGCGCCATCTGTCGCAACAGTTGTGCCGCCCGTGACTTCAGTTGCGCCAACTACTTTTGCAAGTGTTTTGAAAATCTCCGAGCGCCCGCCGCTTCTGCCAGAGGGCGCGTATCTCACGCAAGTCGTTGGGTCTCTTGAACCGAGCAATGGCGATCGCGGGTGGCAATTTCGATTCAGGAATTCATTTGAAGGCGAACCAGATCGCGTGGTTCAGTTGCTGCCATCGATCACGCTGGCGGACATGATTCGAAATCATGCGCAGTTGAAGAAGGGGATGATCGCGAAATTTTCCCTTACAGGAAAATCCACCTTGTATCACGGATCGAATTATGTCATGCCTCTTTTTGCCACGGTCATTTCCGAATTTCCGCCGCGACAATCACGGCCAACGTTGGCGCCGCCAGGGGCGTGGTATGGCTCAAGTGAAGCGCTTCACATGGCGGAAATTTCAAGCGTAAGCGGCGCATTGGCCGCCAAGCAAGCATCGCTTGTTCTAGCGCGCCGGGCTTTTCTATCCATGGCGTCGCCACTTACTCCGCAGGCACTGGCCGCGGAATCATTGCAAAAGCAAAAAATGATTGGCGGCATTTCAGCCGAGGACATTGAGCAAGAACTGGTCGCGCGTGTGGGAGATATTCAACGATCAATGGATGCGGCGCGCTTGCCGGCGTTGAATCCAAATGCAACCAACGAGATGAAGTGGCTGCAACCTGGACGCCGTGTGCATGATCGCTTGGGCACGGTGATGCGCGATCCCGTGAATGGTGTTTGGAGATTTGTGTTTGAATCCAGTCGCGGCAGAGTTGGCGAACGCGAGGCGGAGTTGCTGCCTTGTACGTTGACGGAATCATTGGCCAAACAGGCGCAGTCCAGTGGAGGACTTGCTTCGGGCGTTCTTTCAGGGGAAATCACGCTATTTGAGGGGCGCTCTTATATATTGCCAACATCATTTGGAACGTTACGCACGGGCAAATTGTTGTCGCGCTGAGCATTGCAAAAGTAATGTGAATGCGTTGCGGCAATTTCAAATAGTGCTATTGTCGTGCGACCATGGCATACCCAACAGTAACAATCACAACCGACATTGGCGACATCGAAGTGGAACTTTGGAACGATGTGGCTCCTGGGCACGCCGAAAATTTCCTGAAGCTTGCGAAAAAAGGTTTTTATGACGGGCTTCTATTTCATCGCATTATTCCTGGCTTTGTGATCCAAGGTGGTTGCCCCAAAGGTGATGGAACGGGCGGTCCGGGTTGGCAAGTGAAGGCGGAGTTCAACAAGAAAAAACATATGCCTGGCACGCTCAGTATGGCTCGCAGCGCGCATCCGGACAGCGCTGGCAGTCAATTTTTTGTCTGCCTTACGCGCGAGCAGTGTCAACACTTGGACAATCAATACACGGCGTTTGGTCAAGTCATCAAGGGCATGGATGTTGTTGAAAATATCGCGGCGACTGAAGTTGATGCGCGATCAGGTCGACCGCTCAAGCCAATTCAAATGGGCAGGGTCACCGCGACTGCGGCGAAGTAGGAATTGTGTTGGGCACATCAATCACCTCGCTGCGAATGCGTTGCGCGCGCCTATTTTCACCAGGAATTCTTGGTGGCGCCGCGACAATAATCACCTCTTGAATCTTTGGCGCAGTTGTTGGGCGACCCGTTGCCGCGTCGGCAATATTTGCATCGGCGATTTTTTTCAGAGTGTCACGCCCCGATACGACATAGCCAAAGGTGCAGTACTGGTCATCAAGTCGCGCCGTGCCCGCGCGCGAAAGCGCGATGTAAAACTGGCTGCCAGCGGAATTCGGATCGTCGCCGCGCGCCATTCCAACCACGCCAATATCGTGGGGCAAATCGCTGGGTTCCAACGCCAAGTTCCAGCCTGGTCCGCCATCACCAGTACCAGTTGGATCGCCGCCCTGAATCACAAATGGTTGCCCTTCGCGGTTCATTGGAACAATGCGGTGAAAAATAGTGTTGTTGTAAAAACCTTGATCGGCCAGCGTGACAAAGTTGCGCACCGTGGCGGGCGCGGCGTCCGTGGCGAAGGCAATGCGCATGGGGCCAGCGTCGGTCATCACCATCGCGTCGACATCCAGTTCAGTGCGGAAACCGCTTAACACCACTGGCTCCGATGGAATCCACTGCGCCGATGCGATCACAACTTCTTGATCTGCGGGATTGAGCAAGCGATCGCCCCAGCCAACAATGCGCGTGTATGCGTCATTGCTGCCTTTGCGTTGCGCGCGCTGTGTCCGCACCGAAGGTGGACTTCGCAGCGGTTCAAGAACAATTGGGGAAGCGATTGGTTTTCCATCCTCGAACAATTGCACCCAGGCGGATTTGGAAAGACTTTCAATATTGGGCACAAGTGGTCGCAGATCAACAATGCCCGGGGTCACTCCAAGATCGCCCAATGACTTTCCATCGGGGTCAAGAATTTGAATCGTGAGTTGTCCATGCGTGGTTGGCGCAACGACGCGAATTTCAACTGGTTCTTGCGCGCGATGAAATCTGCGCGCGCATTCAAGCGCAGCCGATTTCGCAAGCGTGCTGCGCTCCATGTTCGCATTTTGTTCCGCCACCGTGTTGGGATTCAATGTCGCCACAATTGGTTGAGTGGTAGGCGTGGATCGCGCCGGAATAATAGATTGCGAAAAGTTCGTGGGCGTCGAAGCATCATCCTTGGCGTTGTCATTGACCGCTGGTGGATCGACAATGGCGGAGTGTTTCGCGTTCTGGCAAGATGGCGCAACCAGCGTTGACATGAGCGCGCAACGCAGCAGCGCATGGATGGCGCGGCGAGTCCAAAGCATGCGCGCCGCGCCGCGCATTTTTTCAGCCAATTTATCGCTTGGTTCATTCATGACCAAACCACTTTATAGTGTCCTGATGCCGAGTGCCATTGCCCACACCCGATTGATTGTTGGACTGGAGATTCATGTGGAGCTGTGCACGCGCAGCAAAATGTTCACGCGCGCGCCCAATCC
>CANJIC010000253.1 GCA_947474205.1 Planctomycetaceae bacterium
AAACAACTTGGCCTAGTGCTGAATGAATGCACGCTGGAGAACCCCAACACGGTGAATGCCAACTCTGGCAAGATCAATCTCAACACCGCTAGCCGCGTTTTGCTGCGGGATATCTTGCAACTGGACACCCGCTTTGCGGATTCCATTTTAAGCCGCCGCATTTCCAAACAGTCTGGGCTCCTCAGTCTGGCCGATATCGTAGATTTACCTGGTGCATCTCAAGAGCAACTACAGATATTGGGCCAAGTCGCCGATGTGACAAGCAGCGTGTATATGATTTCCAGCCGCGGTCGAGCCACCACTTCTGGCGCCGAAGCTGAAATAGTTGCCGTGGTGGACCGTTCGGAATCACCAGTTCGGATTTTGGAGTATCGAGAACCATGAAGCGGCGCACAAAAGCACAAATTGATCCAGATTGCGTGGTCACTCTTTCGGTAAGCGATGAGAAGGCATTTCGATTTCGTCGAAACGAAACTGGCGTTGTCCTGCAAGGCGCTTGGGACGCCAGCCAAATTGATAACAATGCAAAATCACCCGCGGCCACAATTGCCGTGTTGCAACCTGCGCGCATTGTCTGTCGCACAATTGAATTGCCTGATGCCACAGAAGACAAATTGGAAATTGCTTTGCAACTACAAGCCGAGACCAAACAAATGGGTTCAGTTCACCCATGGCGCACCGCAAGTTCTGTGCTTGCGTTTCGCTGCGATGACGGCGGGCGTACCGGCGTTGTTGTTGATTGGCCCACCAATGATGTGGGTCCTTCGCTCTCGCGGGATTTGCCGCCAGATGGCGAACCACTTTTCGCGGGCGACTCCGCCATTCTTGCCGCGGTCATGGATGGATATGCGGCGGGACCTTTGGTCTCTGTCACACAGGACCGCACAGCATTTTCTTTCGCGCTTCGAACTCCAAAGGGGCTGTCAGTTCGCAGCACACGAATTGATCCTTCGCAATGGCCCGACGCCGCCACGATGGCTGTCATTGAAAGCGCGCTTAGCGGTGGCATGAACGCCGCGCAGGCGGAAACCTTAGTCGGCTTGCTAGATGAAGCCGTCGCCGCGGCTGGCGATGGCGGATTTGGTTGCACCCAAACAGATCGCGACTCGCTTGCGGCGTGCGTGAGCGGTCTTGATGATGTGGACGCGTGGCGCGAACACGGCCTGAAAGCGCTTGCGGCTTTGATATGGTTTAGCCCCGCAAAACCGCTGGTTTCGTTGCGCGCCCAACCCATGGGCGAGCGCCCTGGTCATGTTGGTGAATGGATCAACCGCTTGGGCGATCCCCAATCTCTGGTGCGCGCCGCGCTGATTTTTGTAGCGATGTTGGTAGTGGCGCCGCCCCTCTTCGCGGGTTGCCGACTGCTGGTGCTGCACTGGAAAATTGGCGACATGGAAAACAATGAGCGCAGGCTTCGTACCTATCAAAAGCAACTGGACTTGTATTCCGACCTCACTCGCCGCGCGTGGCCCATGGGCAAACTGCTTGGCGATCTGTCCAACGTCACACCCGACGGCGTGGATTGGGAAGATCTCACTATTTCGCAAGATCGAAATGTTTTACTTCGTGGACAGGCAAGAACTCAAGACGGTCAATCGGGGACCGAAATCCTTCTCGTTCTAGAAAAACAAATGCGCGAAAGCCACGTGTTTGACAATATGACAAAGCGCTGGGAACCCCCTGACGCCAAAGGCTTGGTCAAATTCACAGTGAACGCGTCAGTGGTCAAACCAATGTTGCGACCGATTTTTAAAGAGGCCCAAGACTTTGGCCGCAAAACATTGGCGGAGCGACGCTATGGACCGCACACCAACAACGCCGCCGTTGTACCCACGCACGGTGCTGAAACCAGCGTAAAAAACGATGAAAATACACTTTCCAATAGTGCCGCGCAGAAGGCGGAAAAATCATCCTTGGTGCCTCAAGATATTCCCTCAATTGATCCCTTGAATGATGCCGCGCAAAATGTCGCCGACGCGGACAAGCACCCTGCCCCAAACGCAACACCAACCAACCCCGCGAATGTTCCAAAATCTTCGGCGAAAAATTCCGCTCAACCCGCGGCCATTGCGGTGGGTGAGTCCCCCGTCACCAACACCGCTAACGACCCTAGTGCCGACGCGGATCCCAATGCTGCGCCACAAAAAAATAAACGCGGCGGGCGTTCCACCACAGTGGTTGGTGCTGATCTTCCCAAGCGCAGCGAACGAACACCCGACAGCGCCAATGTGGATACGCCCATTCCCCCGACGCTGAGCGATGCGGAATTAAATTCCATGACTAAGGATGAGGCACAAACAGCGATGGGCCAAGTGGCCTTCGCGCGACAGAGCGCGGAGTTGGATGACGCGACCAAGGCGCGCCTGAAGGTAGATTTTGACAGGCTTAAAAATTACTTGAAGAGCAAGAAATGAAATTTAAAATTGACTTCAATCTTGATCGCAATCCAACACTGGCGCGTATTCGATCGCTGCCTCCAGTTGGTCGCTACGGCGTGATTGCCTTGGCCATTTTGGCCGCCTATTTCGCGATCGATTCTTGGAGTTGGAGTTGGGCGCGCTCATGGAATGCGCAAGCCGATCGAATTGAACAAATATTGAGCGATTCTGCTGAAATAAGCGCAAATAGCGCAGGCGCGGCGCTGATTGGTCCCGAAACATTTGGCCCCGTTTTGCCATTGGGAAGCGAGTCGGAGGGCGCGCAGTCCATGGCCATGGCGGTGGTGGGAATTGGAAAAAAGTATTCCACTTTAAATTTTAGTTACGACGCCCAACGCGCCAGCACGCGGCTCACGGGCGCTTCGACCAGCGGAGAAAAAATCGCCAAGGTAAGCGGTGAACTTCAGTTCGAGTGCTCGCCAGATGTCTTCTCGAAAATTGTTGCGGACATTGAGTCGAGCCCAGCGATTGAATCTATTTCATCCATCCGATTGCAACGCAAAGAGGCCGAGAAAAAATTGGCTGTTCGCATGACCATTGATACCTGGGTGATTCCAGGAAAATCCGCCACCTCTGGAGGAAATAGATAATGCAAACTCCAACTTGGCTTCGCCCACCAAAGGGCGTTCACTGGACACCGCGCCTCGCCGTGGCGCTGACATTGGTTGTGATTTCGGGTGCATTGGCTTTTAAAGGCGCCGCCAGCCTGCTCTTTGCGTTGCTCACATTTGGCGGGGATGTCGATCCATCGGC
>CANJIC010000254.1 GCA_947474205.1 Planctomycetaceae bacterium
CCGATTTACGGAAACACGCCGCGCAACTCATGCACGCGGCCAATTTGCTCCACCGCCGCGCACAGCGCCGCGGTTCGTAAATCACATTCAAATCGATGGCGAGCCAGGCGGGTTCTTCGCGCCGCCAAAATCATTTGCTGGCTCAATCGCTCCTCCACTTCGGTGGCGCTCCAAATTTCAGAGCCCTTGTTCATGACCCACTCAAAATAACTTGCCACTAAGCCGCCGGCGTTGCACAAAATACTTGGCAACACTTCAATACCGCGTTGCAAAAAGATTTCATCGCCCTCGGCCGTGGTGGGCAGGCTGGCCGCTTCCGCCACAACGCGCGCGGTGATCAGTGAAGCCGCATGCGCGTCCAACATGCGCTCAAGGGCCGCGGGTATGAACAGATCAACTGGGGCGCTGTAAAAATCATTTGACTGAACGGCTTGCGCCTCGGCGAATCCAATGACGCCGCCATTGGTGTGCACATGGCGCGCCAATTCCTGCGCGTCAATGCCGCGGTCATTGCGCACCGCGCCGGTGTCGTCCATGACGGCCACCAACAACGCGCCGCGCTCCTGCAAAATGCGCGAGGTCCAACTTCCAACTTTTCCAAATCCAAGCACGCTGAAGCGCAAGCCTTCAAGTGGTAAATCAAAATCAGGAAGCAACTCTTCAAGCACCGTGACCATGCCCATGGCGCTGGCGCGGTCGCGGCCAGGACAGCCACCAAGTTCAACGGGCTTTCCAGTGACGGCGCGCGTGACATCTTGACGGCCATGTTCGGGAGTGGTCTGCGCAAATGTGTCTGCGAACCACGCCATGACTTGCGCGTCGGTGCCAACGCCTGGACCAGGAATGTCGTAGTCAGGACCAATTTGATTACTGATGGCGGAACAATATCGACGCGTAACGCGCATGAGTTCATCCCTGCTCAGTTCGCGCGGATTGCAACGAACGCCGCCCTTGGCGCCGCCAAATGGAAGGCGCATAAGACTGCACTTGAGCGTCATGACCATGGCCAGACCCTTCATTTGATCCAGCGTGACATGTGGATGAAATCGCAAGCCGCCCTTGTATGGACCAAGCGCGTTGTTGTGTTGAATGCGATAGCCGGTGAACAGGCGATGCTGACCATCATCCATGAGCACTGGAAAGTGAACCACGATTTCATTCTTGGGTTGCGCCAACATAAGTTGATGCGAACGGCGCATGCCGGTGAGTTGCGCGGCGGTCAACGCCTGCTGCAAGACTTGGTGGAATAAATTGTCGGCATCTGGAATGACTTCCAAGTGCTCAAGCAAGACGCGTTGATCTTGTGGCGGGTGTCCAAGTGAAAATGATTCCGAAGATGTGTTTGGTTTTTGATGTAGCATAAAAATCCTTTGCGAAGTTGTGTATTCGCATTAAATCCCTTTGCGGCTGCATCTTTTTTGTAATTATTTGTGGCATGAATGAGCAAAATAAAGCCATTTGCCGGGGAAGAGCAACCCTCCCAAAAAATCGCCACCCCGTCTCATTCATGAATCCGTGAACTTGACCACGCCCCAATGCTCCAACCGATGCATGTCGACGGCCCATTGCGGAGTCCACACCCAGTTGTCCTCTTTGGTTCCAGGCTTCTTCACATAGCCCGCGCCAACTTTTTCAAGTTGCCACTGCACGCGTGAAAAATTCATGCGCCACTTGTCACCGACCTCGGGCGAATCACCAGCGCGGATATTTTCAGCAGTGTCGCCGGCCACTGTCGCTGGCGGCCGCAGGCACTTGAACGGAATTCGAATCTCGATCATCCAACCTGTATCGGTATCGGTGGAATTATTTGCGGTGCCATACTTCTTGGTGTGAACCTGAATACCTTCGCAATTCCATTCGGGATGCGCGATGCCCCCGAGTCGATATTCGCGGCTCAAATAGAGATCAAATATTGTTTCAATGACATTGAATTCAAGTTCGTAATACGACTGTGTGTTGGCTTGCGAACCCTTGAAGTTTTGATACTCCGGATCGATGAAGACTTCAAAGTCGTTTTCGTGAAATACAACCATGTCGCGCTTATCCATGGTCGCCCATAAATCTGGATCCTGTAAATATGCGGCGATATATAAATAATTGTTGTCCCACAACATCTTCATCCATGTTGCATGGCGCGGTTCGGGTTTGCGTGAGCCCTCAATATCAAGAAATGGTTCGCTCCATGGCGCAATTTTCCATGCCGCATCATCTAAGACCTCATCTGGTTTCAAAGACACGGCCAATTTACGGCAGGAATAATTTCGCACAGCGCCGGGCACCATTTCCCGCGGCCACGGCGCGTATGCGCGGTCTTGGCATGAAGTCAACGCGCACAGCGCCGCAAGAGAAACGCTTGTGAACAATCTCACTTGCGTTTTGCCTTGGTTGATTTCACACGCTTGGTATCCAAGATGGCCGCGCGCGCGGCGGCAAGCCTTGCCACCGGAACGCGAAACGGTGAGCAACTGACATACGCCAAGCCGGCGTCATGGAAGAACGCAATGCTTGAAGGATCGCCACCATGCTCGCCGCAAATTCCCAACTTGATGTCAGGACGCGCTTGTTGGCCAAGTTGCACCGCGGTGCGGACCAGTTGGCCCACGCCCGCCACATCAATGGATGCGAATGGATTCTCGGCGATGATTTCCAAGTCGGAATATTTCGGCAGGAAACTTCCGGAGTCGTCACGGCTCATGCCCAAACATGTTTGCGTGAGATCATTGGTGCCGAAGGAGAAGAACTCCGCGGTCTGCGCGATTTTGTCGGCGGTGAGCGCGCCACGCGGAATTTCAATCATGGTTCCAACCATGTATTGCAACTTCTGCTTGGTCGCGGCCATGACTTCCTTCGCCACGCGGTGCGTGAGCTCGACTTGAATTTCAAGTTCCTTGGCGAAACCCACCAGCGGAATCATGATCTCTGGTCGAACCTTGATGCCTTCGGATTGCACTTGCGCCGCCGCCTGAAAGATGGCGCGCACTTGCATTTCACTGATCTCGGGATAGACAGTTCCCAAGCGACAACCGCGGAAACCAAGCATGGGATTGAACTCATGCAGTTCATGCACGCGCGCGGCAACCTGCTCCGCGGTCACGCCAAGCTTGCCCGCAAGCGCTTGTTGCGTTGCGGAATCGTTGGGCAGAAATTCATGCAGCGGCGGATCGAGCAAGCGAATGC
>CANJIC010000255.1 GCA_947474205.1 Planctomycetaceae bacterium
AATTGCACGGAGTTCTTCACTCGCTCTTGAACTGAGTCATTAGATTTTGTTGCGGGTTCAACCACTGGTGCCACCACCATGGGCGGCGCTATGGCGGAAGGAATATCCGCAACGGCAACAGGCTTGGCGACTGGCGAAGAGACTGGCTCAGCTTTGCCGTTCATCAACGCATCGTTTTTTTCAAGCACAATAAAAATGCCATAAATCAGCGCGATTGCCGCAAGAATGAGCACCACAAATTTAATCCACAATGTGGCGCGCATTAAAATTGCCTAAGAAAACGCGCGTCATTCTCATACAACCAGCGAATGTCGGAGATTCCGTGGCGGCGCATGGCGATTCGCTCCACGCCCAAACCAAAGGCGTAGCCGGACCACACTTCAGGATCAATTCCCACTGATTCAAAGACCGCGGGATCCACCATGCCGCAACCGCCCAACTCCACCCACCGCCACTCGCCTTTGATCTTCATCTTCATGTCCACTTCGGCGCTGGGCTCGGTGAATGGAAAAAAGCTGGGACGCATGCGCACCTCCGCCTCTGGGCCAAAGCACGCGCGCGCAAATTGCCACAGCGCGGTCTTTAAGTCAACCATGGAAACATTTTTGTCAACGCACAACCCTTCCACTTGGTGGAACATGGAGAAGTGCGTGGCGTCATGCGTGTCTGGTCTATACACGCGCCCCACCGCCACAATCTTCAGCGGCGGCTTTTCTTTTTCCATGGTTCGAATTTGCACGGTGCTGGTTTGCGTGCGAAGCAATCTGCGAATGCCGCCCTGCTCCGCCATGTAAAAATTATCCGTGCCCTCGCGCGCGGGATGCCCCTCTGGAATATTCAGCGCGGTGAAATTGTGCCACTCGTCCTCCACTTCGGGTCCCTCGGCTACGCGAAAACCCATGCGCCCAAAAATATCGACAATGTCGGCGATGGTGCGCGTAAGCACGTGACGGCGACCAACACCCGCGGGCAAACCAGGCTCGGTCATGTCAATGTCTGGACCACTTTCCGCGCCGCCCGCGGCCTTTGCAAGCGCAAACTGCGCCTCCAACTTTTGCTTCATGGCGTTCAGTTGTTTGCCCAGCATTGGTTTTTTTTCTTTGGGCGCGCCACGCAGCGCCTCCATCATGGCGCCAACTCGACCAGATGTTCCAAGCCATGAAATGCGCCATGCCTCCACTTGCGCGGAAGTTGTGGCGGCGGCAAGCGCGGCAAGCGCCTCTTGTTCGTCTGTGTCAATGGATTCAAGCACGCGCAAAGTTTAGCGATTTTGTTGCGACTGAGCCTTCACCAAAATCTTGGCCGCCGCGATGTGAGAAAGCGTGATTGACTTTGCGCGCCCGGCGCGCACGGTCACAGAATGCGATTGCGTGCTGACGCTTTGCACCACCAGGCTTACTCCCGGCTTCAAATCACTTTCAGCGACAAACTTCAGGAACGCTCGGTTCTGATCCGTGATGCGCACAATGCACACGCGTTCACGCGCGCGACATTTCGCCAGCGGCTTGCTGCGCGTCTCGGAGACATTTCCAGCCGCGTCGGGAATGGGGTCGCCATGCGGATCGGTCAAGGGCCGGCCAAGAAATTTATCAAGGCGATCCAAAATGCGCGCGGACAAGGCGTGCTCAAGACGCTCGGCCTCCTCATGCACGTCGGCCCAATCTAGTTTCAGCGTGCGCACTAAAAATGTTTCAATCACTCGATGGCGCCGCAACACATCCAGCGCAATCTTGTTGCCTTTGGCTGTCAGCACAATGCCGCTATAGGGTTCGGCTTTCACCAAGCGCGCCAGCGAAAGTCGCTTCATCATGCTGGTGGCGGTGCCTTTGGTCACGCCCAACTCCTGCGCCAAACGCGCCACGCCCGCTTCGCCACTGGGCGATTCTCGGCACAATGCATAGAGCGCTTTGATGTAATTTTCTACGGTTTCCGTGGCCATGGCGTCTTCATGGTAGCGAAACACGCCCTTCAAACAAGCCATTTAAGCGCATCTCTACTAAAAGTTTGATTAGTCAAACTTATTTGGTAGACTCACTTCAAGAGCATCGGCGCTTGTGTTGGACGTGCCACACGGATTTCGCGCAAATGTATTTTGATTCATGAGCACACCCCAGAACATAAACTCCGCTTGGCGCACAAAGACAAACGCGCGTTCCTTGCCAGAGGCCTACGCCACCGTGCCCGTGCCCATGCATGGATCGCGTTGGCGCAAACTCATGGCGTTCAGCGGTCCGGGACTCATGGTGGCCGTGGGCTACATGGACCCCGGCAACTGGGCCACGGACTTGGCGGGCGGCGCGCAATTTGGATACACGCTGCTCAGCGTGGTGTTGATCTCCAACATCATGGCCATTTTGCTGCAGCACTTGGCGGTGAAACTTGGCGTGGTGGCTGAGCGGGATTTAGCGCAGGCCTGCCGCGATCACTTCAGCGCGCCCATTTCATTTTGCTTGTGGGTGTTGTGCGAAATCGCAATCGCCGCGTGCGACCTTGCGGAAGTCATCGGCTCCGCCATCGCGCTGAACCTGCTCTTTGGAATTCCACTGGTGTGGGGCGTGTGCATCACGGCCACAGATGTGTTGATGATTCTGTTTCTGCAAACCAAAGGCTGGCGCTATCTAGAGGCGTTGGTGGCCGGACTTGTCTTTCTCATTGGAGCTTGTTTTGCCTATGAAATCATCGCCTCACGGCCAGAGATTCCAGCGCTGCTGCGCGGACTTGTGCCCACGCCAGAAATCGTGGTGAACCCAGCCATGCTTTATATTTCAATCGGCATTCTGGGCGCCACGGTCATGCCGCACAATTTATATTTGCACTCCGCCATTGTGCAAACGCGCAACTATCCGCGCGACGACGCTGGTAAATCCATGGCCATTCGATACGCCACGGCGGATTCCACAATCGCGCTTCTGTTCGCGTTCTTCATTAACGCGGCCATTCTTGTTCTGGCCGCCGCCGCGTTTCACACATCAGGCCATGAAGATGTGGCTGGAATTGAGGACGCTTACAAATTGCTCACGCCCGTGTTGGGTGCGACGATGGCAAGCACCGTGTTCGCCATTGCCCTGCTGGCCTCGGGACAAAATTCCACGCTCACTGGAACACTCGCGGGGCAAGTGGTCATGG
>CANJIC010000256.1 GCA_947474205.1 Planctomycetaceae bacterium
CACGTGTTGTGGTGAATGGCATGACTCCATCGCTCATATTGGCGGCGGCCGCAGTCACTCTTTGGATTGATGGACAAATTGAAATGACGTTGTGGAATCCGGGCTCCATGATTTGGGGTTGTGTGTTGTTGGCGGCTAGCGCGCCACGAAGCGCGCCGTTGAATCGCCGTTGGTTTGATGGCGGCGTGCACTGGTTCGCCGCGGTCGCCGCCATTTTATTTTCATTGACAATGTTCAGATTCGCCAACATCGCCGATCACCAAGAGGCGCGCGTGGAAATGGCCGCGCAACAACTTGCGCGCGCCGCGGAGTTGGCCAAAGGCGAGCCCGGCGCGCAAGCCCGCATTGAGTGCGCGCGTTTCTTACGCGAGCCCTTCAACGGTCACGCCGCCCTTGATAGCTCCAAGCTGGCCGCGGTTGATCAACTGTTGCGCGCGGCGGCTTTGGCCAACAACCCCAAGGAGGCGTTGAGTTTGTTGCAAGAGGCCAAAGATGTGTGCCAGGAAATCAGTGAAAATACCTTTCAACAGCGGCAAATTGCCTTATTGGTGTTGGAGGCAATCGCCATTGAATCCCGCCAAGAATCTGACGCCAAATTGGCTATTGAGGCGGCGTTACAAGTCACGCGCATGGATCCACGCTGCGCTAGCGCGTGGCTTCGCGCCGCGCGATGGTCGGGCACAATTTCTGATCCAACCGCGGGCGCATACGCCACGCGCGCCATTGAATCGGATGACTCCATGCGCTTTGACGCGCTGTTGAAATTGCGGCCAGCTGATCGGCATGAGGCTGAGCAATTACGTGCGGCGTGGCCGCAGCAATAATTCTTACTACGCGCACATCATGTGGCGATTCTATTTTATGGCGCCGCGCCCGTGGTGCTCGCGCGTTCAATGGCCTGAACAACTTGCGCGCGCGTGTAGGCGTCGCTGATCAACACAATTTTTCCATTGGCGTCCTGCACAACAAGCAGGGGAATGCTCACGCGTTTGTATTCATGCAATACATTCCATCCATCGCTCTTGCGGCTGGTGATATCCACCTTGATTGGCGCGACATTTTTTTGGGCCAACGCCGCGGTGACCTCGTCCGAATTCAAGACCGCGCTTTCAAGCGCCTTGCAATTCAAACACCACTCCGCCGTGAAATCCAAGACAATGGTCTTGCGGTTGGCTTTGGCTTCGGCCAAGGCCGCGCTGGAATATGCAATCCATTCGGTTGTACCCGCGCCGCCTAGCGCCATGCTTACGCTAACGCTCAGCGCGACAATGACCACGGAAATCGTAGTAAAAACAAGCCTAAATGAAGCTTTTGTGGTAATGCGCCAAGTGCGCCAAGCCAGCCAAACGCCAGCCATGGAAGCGGTCGCGCCAATCAACCACCAATGCGCATGTGTTGGAGTTGGCAGCAACCCATTCAGGCCGGCGCCAATAAAAAAGATGGCCGCCGCCAAAAGTAAAATGCCCATGACTTGCTTCACAAGGTCGCTTGCGGCGCCACTGCGCGGCATGCGCGAGACCAAGTTTGGAAACGCGCTCAGAAATAAATAAGGCGTGGCCATGCCAGCGCCAATGCTTCCAAAGACAATCAACACAGTTGATGCGCTGCCACTGGAGGCCGCCCAACCAGCCGCCGCGCCCATCAGTGGCGCGGTGCACGGAGTGGAAAGCACGGCTGTCATCATTCCAAAAATAAAAGTTCCAATAAATGAATCATGCTTAGGTTCGATGGCGTACACCCACGCGGGCAATCCCACGCTGAAGAATCCGGCCATGCCAATAGCCATGAAGGCAATAAATATTCCAAGCCCAATGGTGAACGCGGGATATTGAAAAAGTTGGTTGGCCGCGCTAAAGCCACTGGCGCCACCCACCAACACGCCCAGGGCCAGCCAAAATCCAATCACGCCCAAACTCATGACCACGCCCAGTAAAAAGCACTTGCCGCGATTGCCCGCGCCCTGGCTTAATGACATGATTTTTAGCGGAATAATAGGCAAAACGCAGGGGGTGAAGTTCAGCAGCATGCCCCCCAGGAACGCCACCAACAGCAGCAGAAAAAAACCAGTGCCAGTGGGATCAACGCGAAATGTTGCTCCAAAGAAATCAAACAGAACTCCATTTTCAATTTCAATTTCCGTGGCGTCGCTGACCACTTGATTTGGATTAAACTTTTTAAATTCGCCTGTCGACGCCACGGCAGTAGCCGCGGAATTCACTTGCAGCGTGATTGGAATTTCAATTTCGGCTGGCGCCAGGCAACTGGTGTCGTTGCAGGATTGGAAATGCAATATCAGTGTTAGTGGCAGCGGACCATTTTTTACGTCCGCGCCAACTTGAATGGCAGCAAAGACAACAAACTGACCTTCATACACCGCAAGCGTTTGATTGCCATCGCCAAAATTAAATTGCTCGCCAACGGGTTGCGGCCACTGCGCGCCGCGCAATTTGACGGCGGTGGTCGTCGACATGGCTGCTGTGGAAGTTTCTGGCGAAGTTTCTGGCGAAGTTTCTGGCGAAGTTTTTGGCGATGAATTTTCCTGCAACGTAAGCGTGGTGAAAATGGCGCCCTCAAAAACCGCCGCGCCCGCCACGGAGCGCGCTTGCGATTCCACCGGCCACATGTGCCATGTATTTTTCACCTTCACATGAATCGCCACTGGCACTAACGCGCCTGGCCGTACTTCGCCAGCGGCAATTTCACCGTTGGCGCTGACAGAGTCGCGCGAGTCATTGAATGAAGGCTGGTTGTCCGCTTTTAATTTTCCATTGACCGCAAAAAGAGGCGACGTGGATTGAATTCGCGCATCCGCGGTGAATGTGCAAAGACTGGCAGTGAAAGCCATCAGCCAACAAGAAATCACGTGCGTCAATCTCATTTGAACGAGCCTAGCAGCCTACAGCAGGGGAATTTACCCATTTTATTGCCGTCAGTTCGCATCAGTCACTTGAGATTTCAGCGGATTTCCTGTACAATCACGCACCCGTTCCTTGTTGGAATGGGACCCGTCCGTTTCACGATCGAATCCCATGACTACATATTTTCTCAACATGGTTTCGTCGACCACCTTCCTGCGATGACGCACTTGAGCGTCCATCTTGGAAGTTGGTGTCGCCTTGGC
>CANJIC010000257.1 GCA_947474205.1 Planctomycetaceae bacterium
CAGTCTGGAAACTATCCGGCGTTCTACGCCAAGGAAAATGCCTATGTGCAATTTGGTCTGGCCGACGCGGCGCACTTGCGCATGAAGGTGCGTGAGCTACCAACTTGCATTGCGGAGGATTTAGATTGCTCCGGTGTAGTTGACTCTGCGGATGTCAGTTTAATTCTTTTGGAGATGGGTCCTTGCAACGCTTGCCCTGAGGATTTAGATGGAAGTGGAATAGTGGACTCCGGCGATGTGGCTCTCGCTTTGCTGAATTTCTCATAAAAAGAAGTTCAACGTATGCGCGAAAATTTGCGCAAGATAAAGGCCATAATGAATTTTGGAATGATCGCGCGCGTCAGACCAATGTGAGTTCGGCGCTTTCAATTTGCTGTCGCATCCACGTGCGCAAACGATTTTCCGCGGCAAGCACGGAGGCTGGCTCGCGCTGAAGCACGGTCGCGGTTTCTTGACGCGATAAATCATCCGCCCAACGAAGCTGCAAGACTTGTCTATCAAATGGGGCAAGAAAACCTATCGCCATTTTCAGAGTCTTATACTTCTGCTCTGCGGCGTCAGGACCAGCGAAGCCTTCCTTGGCCTCAAAGTTCATGTGTGCATTGTGACAACACAAGTATGTTGACGCAAGGGGGTCAAAACAATTTTATTACATATTTTTTTTACGCGGCTAAAGCTGGTTCACGATCGATCAGTTCAATAAAAGTCTTGGCGATCTTTGGATCAAATTGTCCACCAGCGCACTCGTGAATTTCTTGCAAGGCGGATTGAATGCTCATGCTGTCTCTATATGCGCGGTTGCGGCGCATGGCGTCAAAGCTGTCCACCACCGAAATGATGCGCGCCAACACAGGAATATTTTCGCCGGAAATTCCATGGGGATATCCCGCGCCGTCCCAACGTTCGTGATGCCATAGAACCGCGGGCACGGTTCGATCTAGACCGCCCAGTCCCGACACAAGTTGTTTTCCCATCTCGGGATGCATGTTCACCAGGGCACGTTCATCATTGGTCAACGCCCCACGTTTTTGCAGGACTTCCGAGGGAATGCCCAGCTTTCCCACATCATGCAGAAGTCCGGCCACGCGCGCAGTTTCCTGTTCCGTCGAAGAAAGGTTGCACGCGTGGGCCAGACGACTGGCAAGATTTGAAGTGCGTTCACTATGGTCGCGAATGGTTTGGTCAGCGGTTTCCACCGCGCGCAGCAAGGCCTCCACGGTTGGAATGGTGCAAGCCGCTTGCAGTGCCGCCGGCTTCACAAGAGAAACCATGGCACACAGTCGGGGTATTTCTTGGCGAGTAATGACGGGTTCTTGTTGCAACAAGTCGCGAGTTAATGCAAAGTCAACGTTGGCTGATTGGCACAGGGCGTGTAAAGAACCACCAGAGCCAATGACATCCATGGTGATTGCAACAGCAAGTCCGCGCGCAACTCCATCCGAACGCGTGATTTTTCCAGCGGGCAACACCCAGCATCCTGGAATTGCCTCAACGGCCAATACGCAACTATTTGTATTCCATTGCGACACAACTTGATCCACAGAGCGGCGCAGCCAGGAACTATCTGCGACAAGTCGAGTGAGCCATTCATCGCTGTTTGAAAATCGCAGACAACTTGGTTCCGACTGGCCCCAAATTAAACTGGCCTTGCGCAAGCGCGCGGCAAGTCGCTCAAAGCGTTGCGCTGCGTTGCCATGTGCAGACTTAGTGTTGGATTGCGCATTGATTTCCAATGAATGAATATGTGATGATTGAAGTTTCATGTCGTTCCTTTCTGAAGTTGTACAGGCGTGACTGGCTTGCACAGCAAAGCCATGATTGAGGTCGACCATGCAAAGAGGCGACTGAAGTTTCTTGGTGGGATTTCCTGACCGATGCGCCCGCACAGACGGACCTTGATGGCGCGAAAGCTGTTTTTGCGCTTGAAATCTCGCATTATTGTGGCGGCTACTATTTCAATCAGAGCCTCATTCCATGTTTCACATTCATACATTTGCCGCATTTCGACCCATTGCCGCCAAAAGCGCGGAAATTTCATGTGAGCCTGGAATGCGATTGTCGCTGCAGGAAGCCGCGCAAAAGGTGGAGGCCTTTCCCAACTCCTGGTTGCAAGTGATTCGCGCCGATGTGCGAGAAAAGTTAAATGCGCCAGACGCGGGAACGCGTTTGTTTGAGCGCATGAAAAATGAAAAGTGGATTTGTCAAGATGCGCAGCCACACATGTACGCCTATCGCCAAGTGCGCGCGGGTAAAAAAACACTGGCGTTGATCGCGGCCATGGAAATGTCGCCGACAATTTTTTCAAAGCTGTTGCGATTTCAAAAATCAGACGAGGATGCAATTCGCCAAACATGGCTGCGCGATGAGGCGTTGACGGCGCACGCGGAAATTCCAGTGTTGGCCTTTGAGCCGAATGAGGAGTTGTCGGATGTGATTCAGGGCGCCACCAATGAGCGACCATTGGCGCACTTTGTCGGCAAGGATGGAGCCACGCACACGGTGTGGGCTTGCAGGGAATCAGAGCGCGTGGCGCACTTGGTTGCGCAACTGAATTCATTGGTGAATTTAAGTGGCGATGAAATGTTCGCGCGCGCCACGCATGCGGACAACTCGCGCAGCATGTTGCGGGCCGTGGCCCTGACCGCCATTGAACGCGTCAGCATTCGCGCCTCGCGCATTTTGGTGTCAGGCGGCGACGCGACAGCGCTTGAAATACGCTTGAACGAATTGAAAGATTCAGCCGCACATGAAAGCCCTGAAAATGTGGGCGATCCACCCGCTGGTTTTTTTGACACCTACATGGCCAGCGCCCAATCCGCACAGGTTGGCGGCGCGCCTTTGACAGGTTCATGGAAGCGCAGGCGCTTGCCCGCCATGAAGGCTGGTCATTCTGTGGCTGCGAATTGGGACCGCACTCGCTTTGAGCGAACGGTGGTGCAGCCGTGGCGGAGCGCGCACGCGTCCATTGAAAAAATAGAGATTCACAGCATGAATTCCGTGGTCAGTCTTGGGCAATTGACAAAGTTTGTGGACTCAGGCCAGGCGCATGCGGCCTTTGTGTTCCCCATTCCATCCATGGAAGATCTTCTTGAAATTGCCCGGGGCACTGAA
>CANJIC010000258.1 GCA_947474205.1 Planctomycetaceae bacterium
AAGCGATGTGGGATTGAAAGCAGTCTCAGTGGCGGAAGCCGCCGCAAGTTGCGGCGTGAAAATCATCGGTGAAGGCATGGCGCCTCCTTTATGTAAAACCAGACTGGCGATGCGCAATGCTCGCCGCGGCGAAACGCTTGTGACCGATGAGTGACCACAGTGGCAGTGAAGTGATTCGAATCGGTCAAAGCCATCCGGCGCTTGGTCCGTGGAAATTGGAATCCAATCGTGTTGGTCCGATTGGTTTAGGAAATGTGATTATGGTTTGAATTGTGTTCAGGGTCAACAGGTTAAATGACTTCGAACCCATAGACTGTGGGCGTGCCGCGCCTTCTCAACTGGTTCTTGGCCCTTGGCCCCAACAACGCCGTGGCCCTGCGTATTATCAAAAGTGGCAGCAACCGCACCAAGCATTTGCTGATTCGCTCCCTGTATTTAGGCGGTTTAATGTTGCTGGTTTTTTTCTCTTTGCTTGGGCAAAGCGCCAACCTAAAAGATTTGGCGCAACGTGGCGCCAACGCATTCACGCTGATGAGCTTTGGCCAAGTGGCGGCGATTTGTTTGTTGACACCTATTTTTATGGCGGGCGCGATTGCGCAAGAGAGCAATCCCAAGACGTGGGAAATTTTATTGACCACACCGCTTTCCAGTTTGCAAATTATCGTGGGAAATTTATGTGGGCGCCTGTTTTTTGTGATCGCGTTGCTGCTGGCCACCTTTCCGCTGTTTATCATGACGCAAATTTTCGGTGGAGTGCGTGGAAGCAGCGTTGTGGCAAGTTTGCAAATTTCATTTGTGGTGGCGTTGGTCATGGGCGCCATTGCTATTGCGCTTGGCGTATTGCACAACGCCGGCAAACGCAGTATTTTTATTTTCTATGTGGTGGTAGTTCTCTATTTAGCCGCGACAACAGCGCTTGATCGAATCGCACGCATGCCAGTCACTGTTGGATCCACCGAGTCATGGACCACGGCGTTGACTCCGCTGAATCCGTTTCTCACTTTGGAAAGCGTCTTGCTGACCAATCGCTATCGAGCGCAAGAGTTTGGATTGAATGACGCCGGCGCGTTGCGGCGCTTGTGGTTTGGAGATCCACTGCGCGCGCAAACATATCTTGCAATCGCCGTTTCACTTGGTTTAGTTCTGTACGCCACATTGCGCGTGCGTTTGATTGGCAGCCGCACCGAAGCGGGCAACACGTGGTGGTCCAAAGTGTCGCGCCGGCTGAATGCTAAAAACAAGCATTTTTCACGGCATGTTTGGCGAAATCCAATTGCGTGGCGCGAAGTGAATCTTCGCTTGTCAACACCGATGGCGCGCTTCTTGCGTTGGGGATTTCTGTTGTGCGGATGTGTTCTGGCCGCGGGGCTTCTGGGCTTGCATCGCGGCGGCGCCATGAACACGTCGGTGCTTCGAATTGTTCTTGCCGCATTGGTCATGAGCGAAGTGCTGTTGGCCGTCCTTTTGGCGGTGGGCGTAAGCGCGACGGCGGTCAGTCGCGAGCGCGAAGACGGCTCGCTTGATGTGTTGCTGACCACGCCAATTCAACCAGGAGAATATTTGTCTGGCAAGTTGCGCGGCTTGATCACTGTGTTGTGGCCGGTGATCGCGGTGCCATCGATCACATTATTGTTGGGCGCGTTGTATGTGTTCAGCAACGGACTTGGTTCAGGTGCCGTCACCACGCCCGAACTTGTTGGCACCAGCAAAATGGACGTGCCAGTTGTCTTGCCAATTGCGGCGGGGGTGTTTCCATTTGTGTTGACCGCGTTCCTGGCGTTTGTGGTTATGACAGGATTAAGTTGGAGCATTAAATCCAAAGGCGTGATTGGAAGCACGGTTGGCGCGATTGGAATTATTGCGGCCATTATTACAACGATTGGTTTGTGCGGCGCGGCGAGCGGAGGCAGCCTGCCACTGTTTGGTCCCGCCATTTCCTGCTTAAGTCCGCTGAATTTGGTCTTGGCTACGGTGGCGCCAGTGGACACTATTTCAGCAAGTTTGGAAATTCAATCTGGTCTTACCGCGTCGTTTCTGATGGGAGCAACGCTTAGCGTGGCGTTGTATGTGGGAGTCACCATTGGAATGCACGCCGCAATGAAGCGCTCATTTATGATGACGGTGCGTCGGTTGTCTGGCTTGAAGTAGCGGGCTGGTCAATCATGCTTTGAATTTCCGCCATGATGGTGCGCTCGGATGCTTCGTCGCGGCCCACGGGTGTCCATGTTGTTTGCGCGCGCGTGGTGCCGTCGGTAACACCGGGCGTTGGTGTTTGCGTTTGGCTAGTTAGCGTGGCGCTCCATGTGTTGATGCGCATACCGTCGGTGAAATTGCGCTCAACAAAAACGCGCGCGCGAATTTCTATCGGGCCCTTGTAGGTTTCTAAATCAACACGCTTCAAGTCGGCGGTGGAGCCAGGCGCGGCGGGTCCATCCATGGTGGCTATGGACTCGATGGATTCAGGTTGCCAATCTTTGGGCGTGAAGACAAAGCGCACTCGGCGTCGCTGAAACTGCGCGGTGTTCTCGGCTTTCTGCAATGCGCCGGTGGAATCAAATCGCCATGGTTCAACCCAACTACCAATAGTTCGCGGCTCAGTTTCAATAATGCCGGTGGTGCGGTCGGCGGCTTGCGGCGGCATGCCAGCGCTGCGGCTTGCCTCAATACATGCTTCAAATGCCTTGGAATAGTTTGCGGAATCAATCTCAATCACCGCGGGACCACTCATGGTGTTGCAACCGGTCAGCGCCACCACGCAAGTGGCCAACGCCCCAAGGGCCAACGCGCCGCGCATGCCAAGAATTATTTTTGTGGGTGACGCAACCATATGTGCCTTCAGTGTAGTGTTCCTTTGACTAGCATCGCGCTTGATCATGTTGTCCTTGTTCTTGCGCAGACTGGCGCTTATTCCTCCGCTGCTTTTGGCCATGTACACCATCACCTTTGCATTGGCGTGGTTGATACCGGGCAACCCGCTGGATAATCCAGAGGGACGACGTCCGCCACCGGAAGTTGTTGAGGCCATGAAGAAGCAATATCGCTTGGACGACCCGGTGGCTTTTTATTTTGAATACTTGGGCAA
>CANJIC010000259.1 GCA_947474205.1 Planctomycetaceae bacterium
AACCGTGACAAATCCATCTTCAAGCGGCCCGCGAAGCGCCTCAAGCACGCTGCGGGGAAACTCCGCGACCTCATCCAAAAATAAAACACCTTCGTGCGCCAAACTCACTTCACCAGGCCGCGGATTACTGCCGCCACCAACCATGGCCGCCGTGCTGGCCGTGTGATGCGGACAACGCACGGGCCGCGCGCGCATAAGTCCATCACCAGGCGGCAACACGCCGGCGCATGAATGAATGCGCGTCACCTCCATGCTGCTGGCCAAATCAAGCGGCGGCAAAATGCCAGGAAGCGCCCGCGCCATGAGAGTTTTTCCGCTGCCCGCGGGACCAATCAACAACACGTTGTGCCCGCCCGCCGCAGCAACACACAGTGCGCGCTTGGCGGCCTCTTGGCCGCGCACGCGGCTGAAATCAATCGCGGCAATGTCACGCGCCACGGATTTTTTTTCCTGCAACGCCGGTGCGTCTTGCGCGCCCGACAAAATCGCCACCGCGTGCGCCAGCGATGACGCCGCAAGAATGCGAATGCCCTGCACCGCGGAAGCCTCTGCCGCATTTTCCGTAGGTAGCAACACCGCGTCAAAGCCAAGTTCCTTGGCCAAGATGGCCATGCAAATTGCGCCGCGAATGGGGCGAATGCGCCCATCAAGCGCCAACTCGCCAGCCGCCAACAAGCGACCAAATCCGCTTGCATGCGCCGAAGTATTTGCCACGGCACTTATGCCTCCACTCGCGTCGCCACATGCGCCTCTACTTGCGCCGCCATTTGCAAATCTATTCACGCCATCACTCACGCCGACACTCATCTCACCATTCATGCCGCCATTCATGCCAGCAAGCGCAAACCCACGCGCGCCCTTCTTATGTTTCAGCGCACCCGACGCAATCAACACCGACAACGCCATTGGCACATCAAAGGCGGGACCTTCCTTGCGCAAATCCGCGGGCGCCAAATTAATTGCCACGCGCCCGCCAGGCCACGCGAACCCCGTGTTGGCCACCGCTGTTTGCACGCGCTCCACGGCTTCACGCACCGACGCATCCGGCAAACCAGTCAGCGTGGTGCGCGGCAAACCTTGGCCGCTGACATCCACTTCTATTTCGCACGGCACCGCGTCAATGCCACGAAGCGCAAAACCAAACACGCTGGTGTGCGCGGCGCGAACACCGCCGTGCACCATCTCGACACGCCGCTCGTCACCACTCGCAACAGCAGCAAGCGCATCACCGCCGCGGCGACTTTCCGCGCCTTGCTCGCCATCACTCGCGGCTATCTGATCTGTGTTGCCCTGGCCCATGTTGCGGCGCATAATGACGCACAAAACCGCGCGCCAGAAAATCACGGCCTTTTTTCCAAAGATTATTCAAACAAATCACTGGCAAGCGATCGCTTGTAACGCCTCTTGTTCCGTAAAAACCAGGCCGCCTTCTAAAAATTTCAACAAAAACAAGGGTATCACAGATTGTGATATCCCCTTTATTTCAGCGCATTACGCAACTTTACCGCGTAGTAAATCTCAACAATTGAAAGAATGGGCGCCCATGGTCCGGTTGGAAATGTCAGCAATGCATGAACAATGACAAGCGTGATTTTTGGCGGCGAACAATCCACCGACTTTCTTGCCCACAATGGAAGAACAACAAGTGGCAAGGAAGTGATGGTCAAGAATAAAATGAAAAAGAGAACCGGAGTCCACCACGGAATATCTATCCCGTCTTGAGCGAATCCGAACATCATGAATGAAAACCAAAGCGCAGGAATGACGCCCAAAATCGCACTTAATTTTAGTGTGAATCGTAATTTTGTCGCAAGCTCATTCATGAACAGTCATCATATAGGTTCTAAAATCATTCCTGAAACTTGCTCCAAGAACTTTGCAATCTCAGTTTACACTGATCCAATCTGTCTCCAAATATTCTTTCCCATTTCCTAGCGCCATCGTCACTGAAATCCATCCACTACCGCTACCAAGTCACCACGCTCAATCAAGCCTTCCTGAAAGTTGCCGCATCTCACAATGATCATCCCGCTGAAATACATCCGTCTCTTTATCGACGCCGCCGGCCTTTCGCATTTTCAGGACTGCACACTGCCACTTGCCACGCGTGACTTCGCGCCGCCCACCACGTCGCTTGAAGCAACCGATTTCATACCCGCCCTAGGATTTGCCGTGGTGCGCTTCGCCGCCAACTGGTCCGGGCCGTGGCACGCTTCGCCCTATCGGCAGTGGTTCTTCATGATGTCCGGTTCCATCACCGTGACCGCGGGCGACGGAATAGAGCGCACCCTGAACTCGGGCGACGCCATCTTTCTTGATGACCAAGGAACCAAGGGGCACTTGACGCGCGTGAACGGCGACCAAGAAGTGATTGCGGTGGGCGTGCGCGTTGCGGATGCGATGTGAATTCTGCTAATTGAGATACACCCAACACCGCTCATTGATTCGTATGGTTTGAATTTGCTTATTGAAGCCGCAATAAACAACCATTGCCCTGTCGCGCATTGAAGTAGCAGTGAAAGCAATAAAAAATTTAAATAGAAGCTGATTCCGCAGACTTGCCCGATCCAATCTCATTCGATTTCGGGATTTTTATATTACTTTTCCAAGAAACCGAATTCGTGCGACAGTGTCGAACGAATTGGAGGTAACTCAACATCTCGCGCGCTCATTTCCAATGTCTTGGTCGTATTATGTATTGCTGATTGGTCGCGCTCGCTCAACGGACGTGGTGAATTCCCAAAAGTGAAATTAGACATCCTTTGGTTCTTGAGTTCCTTGGCTTGCGCGACGAATACTCCGAGACTGATCTTGAGCAAGGACTGATTGGACATCTTGAATCATTCCTTCTTGAACTTGGAAACGACCTTGCATTTGTCGGTCGCAAATGTCGGTTGCGCATAGATGATGTTTGCACAGTCACCGGGATCGCTTAAACTCGTCAGCGCACCATGTCGCAACTTGTATTGATTTCAAACACTGGCTCCGCGCGCGACGCGCTTGTTGACGCGCTGAAAGTCAACGGCGTGCATTGTTTGTGCGCACCCAAAGATCAGGCCTTGCAAATGGCGTGCTCCACG
>CANJIC010000260.1 GCA_947474205.1 Planctomycetaceae bacterium
AGCGGTTCAATTTCGCCAGGGTGATTCATGCCAATTTCAAGCACCAGAAATTTGGTGTCCCGCGGCGCGCTTAAAATTGAAAGTGGAACGCCAAGATGATTGTTGAAACTTTTTGGACTGGCGTGCGTGGCGCCGAACACTTCAAGAGCAGCGGCGATCAATCGGCGCGTTGTGGTTTTGCCCGCGCTTCCAGTGATGGCTACGCAATGGCAGCGCAATATATTGCGCCACGCGGCGGCGGCGGCGGTCAATGCGCTTTGCACATTGGGAACCAACAAGCGCGCCACGCCTGGACATTGGCACTCTTTTTTCTCGATCATCACTGCGACGGCTCCGGCTTTTCTGGCGGCGTCCATGTATTCATGCCCGTCGGCTTTTTCACCGCGCAGCGCCAAGAACATTTTTCCCGCAAGATCTTCGCGCGTGTCAATGGACACGCCAATGATGGGTTGCGCGGGCTGCTCCAGCCAAATTCCACCAGTCGCTTGCGCGAATTCATCAGCCGTTAAGAAGTTGTTCATATGTTTTTTTCCACCGCGTGCAGGGCCTCGCGTGCCACCACGCGATCATCGAATGGTTTTTTCACCGTGCCCACAATTTGATAGTCCTCATGGCCCTTGCCCGCGATCAACACCGCGTCGCCGGGGCGAGCCATGGCAACCGCTTGCATGATGGCCTCGCGGCGATCGATTATTTTCATGACATGCGCGCGACTTGCCGCGGGAACACCCAGCGCAACTTCCTCAACAATGCTTGCGGGATCTTCCGTGCGCGGATTGTCGCTGGTGATAATGGCCACATCCGAATGTTCGCTGGCCACCGCCGCCATGCGCGGACGTTTGGAGCGATCGCGATCGCCGCCGCAACCAAAGACCGTGATTAATTTTCCACCCGCGGGTAGCGCCGGCCGAAGCGCGCGCAACACATTCAACAGCGCGTCGTCGGTGTGGGCGTAATCCACCAGCACCGCGAAAGGCGCGTTCAAACTGGTGACGGGTTCAAGCCGACCAGGCGGAGCGCAAAGTGTGGCTAAACCAGCCATAATATGCTCTTTTGTGGCGCCCAAGGTCCATGCGGCCGTGGCGGCTTGCAAGGCGTTTGTGGCGTTGTGTCGACCCATCACTGGCAACTGCGCGGTGACCTCGCCCCACGGCCCACGCAATCGAAGACGCATGGAACCAATGCGCGCCTCAAGCACGCTGGCCTCCACATCCACATGCGTGGCGCCGCCACCAACTACGCCGCAGCGCAGAACACGCGCGCGGCAATCGCGCAACATGCGCGCGTGCGCGGGATCATCGGCGTTGACAATTGCTACCGCATCGGCGCTGAGATTCTCAAACAACTTCGCCTTGGCGTCGGCGTAGGAATCCATGTTGCCGTGATAATCCAAATGATCACCTGAAAGATTGGTGAACAGCGCAACGGCGAAATCAATTTCAGCGGCTCGGCCTTGCTCAAGCGCGTGGCTGCTGACTTCCATGGCCACGCCCTTGCAACCGTTGTCATGCATGCGCTTTAACAGCGGAGCGATTGCAGCCGCGCCTGGAGTGGTGAGTTCGGCGGGCGCGCGCGTCTTGCCATCGTCAATAAGAATTGTTCCCATTAAACCAAACTTATTTCCAGCGGCCAGCATAAGTTGCTGCGTAAAAAATGCCACGGTGGTTTTTCCATTTGTACCTGTTACGCCCAACATTTTGAGGTTTTTTGAGGGGAACCCCGCGAAGGCGTGCGCCAACGGAGCAAGCATGGCGCTTGGATTGGCGGCTCGATACGCGGCCACTCCCGCTGGAATTGGATCGTTCATTGCAACCACCACCGCCGCCGCCCCGCCACGTACCGCTGCTTCTATAAACGCGGCGCCTTGCGCCTTGGAACCACCGCGCGCAACAAACAACGCGCCCGGCCGTGCGGCGCGGCTGTCGTCTATGACGGATTGAATTTCAACATCGCCACCATTGGGCGCGGATGCGGGTTGAAGTCCATTTACTTTTGCGACAAGTTCACTGAGTTTCATAAAGGTGGTCGTGTTGAAGGTTGTTGCGTTGCAATCGATTTACTATTGTTGCGTGGTTGGATTTGGACCTAAGATGAATTTCAAGAATGCGTTACAGAATAAGCATGGCGTCGCCATAAGAATAGAAGCGATAGTCCATGCTTTGTGCCAGAGCATAAAGAGATTTCAGGCGCTCAAGACCAATCAATGCTCCCACCAAACTCAGCAGCGTGCTGCGCGGCAAATGAAAATTGGTCAGCAACGCGTCGACATGTTTAAATTGGTAGCCAGGTTGAATAAACAAGCGTGATTCCCCACTAAAATCGTGCTTTGGCAGTGGACTTGGAAGGCTTTCCAACGCTCGAACCGTGGTCGTGCCCACCACCACCAAGCGGCCATTGGGGCGCGTGGACACCAACCGCTCCAACGTCGCCGCTGAAACAGAAAAGCGTTCGCAGTGCATCACATGGTCGGCAAGCCGTGGAGTTTCAATGGGCTTGAATGTTCCCATGCCAACCTCAAGCGTCACAAAGGCTGGCGCGCGCAAGGTGGTGGCCTGAATGTTTTGTAAAAGTTCCAGCGTGAAATGCAAGCCCGCTGTTGGCGCGGCCACGGAGTGGTAACGATTGTCGTTGCCAAAGGTTGTTCGATAGTGCGCACGATCAAACGCGTCACTCTGCGTCAACGACTGCTCGCCACGAGCGCGCACAATATATGGAGGCAATGGAGTGCGCCCGCTCGCTTCTAGCGCGGCCTGTGAATCAATTTCATCCGCAAAAGAAACAATCCACCCATCGGTTTCTTTTTCAATGCAGCGCAACGCCGCCCCCGCGGCGCCGTGTTCAGTTTGCAAGCGCAAGACATCGCCCACTTGAAACTTGCGGCTGTTCTTGGCCATCAGCAGCCACGCGCCATCAGCGCGTTTTTCAGCCAATAAACCTTCAAAATCACGGCCGTCACGCTCGCGTTTCAACACCACGCGCGCCGGCGCTACCTTGGTTTCATTCAACACCAATTGATCGCCTGCACAAAGCCAGCGCGGCAAATCGCGCACATGCGCGTGGACC
>CANJIC010000261.1 GCA_947474205.1 Planctomycetaceae bacterium
CCGCCACATCAAACGCGGCAACCACGACCGAGCCCGCGCACGATCCCGAGGGCGTGAAGCCGCCAGATGGATTTCAATGGAAATTGTGGGCAAAAGAGCCGCTTGTTGCGGACCCCGTTGCGTTCACCGTGCTCAATGATGGATCGTTGATGGTGGTTGAAAGCGAGCGCCAAGATCGCGGCGTTGAAGACAATCGCTATTCGCCGTGGTGGCTTATGGAAGATTTGCGCGCGAGCACTGTTGAGGAACGCTTGGCGATTTACACAAAGTACGCGGACAAGCGCGTGAACGGCATGGATTGGTACACCAAGTATGCCGACCGCGTGAAAAATGTCACGGACAAAAGTGGTGGCGGCGTTGCTGACACCGCGGTGAATTTTTCTGGCGAGTTGCGCGAGCCGCTTGATGGAACCGCGGCCGGCGTATTGCAAGTTGGCGACAGCGTGTTTGTGACTTGCATTCCACACTTGTGGCGCTTTCAAGACAAAGATGGTGACGGCGTGGCCGAGGTGCGCGAGAAAATGTTCACGGGCTTTGGTGTGAAAACAAGTTTGCGCGGCCACGACATGCATGGACTTGTTCTAGGAATGGATGGCCGCTTGTACTGGAGCATTGGCGATCGCGGCTACAACGTTCGCACGAAGGAAGGTGCGTTGTTGCAAGACGCGGCGCGCGGAGCCGTATTTCGCTGCGAACTTGATGGCTCAAATCTTGAAGTTGTCTTTCGTGGACTGCGTAATCCACAGGAACTCGCGTTCAATAACCTTGGCGATCTATTCACCGTGGACAACAACTCCGACGGCGGCGACAAAGCGCGCGTGGAATATCTTCCCGATGGTGGCGATGTTGGTTGGGAAATGCACTATCAAACTTTGGAGGGCGCCAATAAGCGCGGACCGTGGGATCAAGAGCATGAGTGGTTTATGTTTGATCCAACCGACGTGGTGCAACCCGCATGGCTCACGCCGCCGGTCGCGCATTTAACGGATGGACCGTCGGGACTTGTTGCGTATCCAGGCGTTGGCTTTCCAGAAAAATATGACGGCGCCATGTTTGTCTGTGATTTTCTAGGCGGCGACGCGTACAGCCAAATTTGGTCTTTCAAACTTAATCCCAAAGGCGCGGGCTATGAAATAAAAGACGCGGAAGTTTTTCTGCGCGAGGCGTTGCCAACCGATGTCGACTTTGGCACCGACGGTTGCATGTGGGTGACGGATTGGTTTGATGGTTGGACGAGCGATGGCACGGGTCGTTTATATCGCGTTTGGCAGCCAGAATCATTGGAAAAGGCGAAGGCTGCGGGTGGCGCGAACATTTTGAAAAAAGGTTTTCTTGGCGCTGACACGAGCAATTTGCTGGCGTGGCTTGATCATGCGGATCGCCGTGTGCGCCATGGCGCACACTTGGAATTGGCGGCGCGTGGTGGCGCGGCGATTGATTCACTTATTGCGCTCACGCATAATTTTGAAACACCAGAACGCGCGCGTCTGCATGGATTGTGGGCGCTTGGAGTGATGGCGCGAAAGTTCAATGGAACGTCAGCCGGTGACAAGGCATGTGATGAACTCATGCAACTCGCGGCGGATCCAAATTCAGAGTTAAAGGCACAAGCCACACGCGCGTTGGGTGATTCGCGCTGCCTGAAGTCGCTTGATCTGATTCGCGCAATGACGCTAGATGAAAATCCGCGCGCACGTGCGTACGCCTGCGCCGCACTTGGTCGCTTGCAAGACAAGGATGCAATTGCAAATCTCACCGCGGTGCTTTGGGAAAATGACAACGTGGATCCGTGGCTACGACAAGCCGCCACAACCGCGCTTGCTCGTATTGGTGATCGAGCAAAACTAGAAATCATGGCCGCCGATCAATTTCCGCAGGTGCGCCTGGGCGCGTTGCTGGCGCTTCGGCAAATGCGTGACCCTGCAATTGGCCGCTTGCTCTTTGATTCCGACGCAACCATTGCGCTTGAAGCGGCGCGCGCCATTTACGACTTGAACATTGAATCACAAATGCAAATGTTGGCGACGCTTGGCGAGCGATTTTGCGATCACGCAAATAGTTCCCAGACAAATATTGGTGCGTTCACGCAACAAGATCCACGCACATTGCCGCTATTGCGGCGCATTATTGCAGCCAATCGATTGTTGGCCGACGCCGCCGCGGTGAATCGCCTTGCTGAACTTTCCCAAAGCACTCTCGTTTCCCCGGCGGCGCGCATGCTTGCGTTTGAATCACTTACGGAATGGTCGGCGCCCGGCGCGCGCGAACCTGTGCATGGACGTGTGATTGATATCGACGCCAAGACTCGCGATGAAAAAATCTGGAAGCGCGCGTTGACGTTGTCTTTGCCCGCGTTGGCTCAAAATTCACCAGATGAGGAATTGCGTGGCAAAGCGCGCGACCTTGCTGGCAAGGTTGGCATTGAACTTGATTCCGCCGCCGCCCTTCGCACCGCGCTGGATACAAATGCAAACGCCGGCGAACGCGCTAGTTGTTTGCGGCTACTTGCGCAGGAACACAATCCTCAACTGGCCAACGCGGTTGATGCTGCGTTGATGTCGCAGAATCCAAAGTTGCGTGCGGCTGCGCGCAGCGTGTTTGCAAAAGAAAATCCCGCGAAGGCCATTGCACTTTTACAGCAGGCAATTCTTCACGGCGAAATCATTGAGCAACAAGAAGCCATTACCGTGCTTGCTTCAATGCAAGATACTGCCGCGGCCAACGCGCTCAAGCCACTCGCGCGGCAACTCGCGCAAGGAACTCTTTCCGCTCCTTTGCAATTAGAAATAATTCAGGCATGCGAAGCACGCCAAGAGCCAGAATTTGCACAATCGCTCGCAGACTGGAAGAAAAATTTCGCAAGTCCCGATCCATTTCCAATATTCAGCGCGTGCGTTGAAGGCGGCAACGCTGAGCAGGGTCAGCGCATTGTCGCCGCAAACTCCGCCTCGCAATGCTTGCGTTGCCACGCTATTGCCGGCGGTGGCGGTCACGCGGGCCCATCGCTTGAAGGTGTTGCCACGCGATATGACCGCCGCGGCTTGCTTGAAAGTTTGGTGCAA
>CANJIC010000262.1 GCA_947474205.1 Planctomycetaceae bacterium
CATTGACGATCACCTGCGCCGAATGTTTGAGTCATTGGCGCCGCGCGCCGCAATGGTTTTTTTAAACGACATACGCCTAAACGCCGCCGGCCAAGCGCGCAGCGTGGCGCTGGGTGATGGAATATTGCCTCAAGAACTTGTCCTGTCATTAATTCGTGAGCATGTGCCGGCAAACACCCCTGTTGTTTTGCCGCCGCACAAGTTGGAACAGCAGCTGAAATGGCTGAGATTTGAGCACAACCAAGCCGTTTCCAAGTAAGGCCCGAAGGCTGCTCAATGGTGTCATCCACCATTGATTCATTCAAGGTTTCCACTTGCACAACCCTTCACCCACACGCTTGGCGCAAGGCTTCCAAACCAAAAATTTGCGCGCGCCACACAAATTCCAAAGACATTTCATTGGACTCCCGCCATTTGAGAGTTACAATGTAAATGCAATGCCCACAAGGATACGGGTGTTCGGAGGTACGTCAGGATGACATCGCACGCATCAACACTTGATGCCCGCGTCTTGGTGCTGAATCGGCTCTATGGTGCGATACGCATCATCGATGCCGCTCGCGCTTTCTCTCTTCTATTTCGTGAACTTGCCGAGGTCATCAATGTTGAGGATGGCTCGTACATGAATTACACCTTTAACACGTGGACCGAAGTCTCCGTGTTGCAACGCGAGTATGAGTGCGAGCAACACGACTGGGTGCACACGTCGCGCTTGGTGATTGCAGTGCCAAAAATTATCCGCTTGTTCCGCTACGACCGCTTTCCAAAACAACAAGTGAAATTAAATCGCCGCAACATTTACGCGCGCGATGAAAGTCGCTGCCAATATTGCGGCCGACATTTTTCCACCAAGGAACTCACGCTCGACCACGTCAAACCGCGCGTGCAAGGCGGCGAGAATTCGTGGGAAAATTTGGTGTGCGCCTGCGTGAAATGCAACGCGCGCAAAGGCGGTCGAACTCCCATTCAATCTGGAATGAAGCTTATTCGTGCGCCATTTCGCCCAAAACGAAATCCCGCCATTGCGTTGCGCTTGGGCAGTCCCAAATATCAAAGCTGGAAGGCGTTCTTGGATGACGCCTATTGGTCGATTGAATTGACCTGAACATTCAATTGGTACTCACGCCAATTCGCCCGCAGGACAAGCAACGTTAGTCACGCATTGATGGTGATTGCGTTCTGCAAAACCCCGCGCTTGAAATCACATCTGAAATAGAACCACGTTCAGCGCAAGCACCGTTGCGTTCTGAATTCCGTGCGCGATCATTCCAGGAAACACGCTGCCACTCCACTCGCGCGTGATGCAGAACCCGCATGCCAATCCCGCAAGCGCCGGGGCCACAAACGCGCCTTGCGGATGAATGCCCGCGAAGATTGTTCCGCTGATCACCATTGAAAAAATCATCGAGGTGGCAACGCCCCACTTGCTTGTGCCTTGGCGAAGATGTCCGTAAAGCACTCCGCGAAATATAATCTCCTCCGTGATGGGCGCGGCCACGCACGCCAACGCGAATAGCAGAAATAATTCCATGCTCGTTGCATTTTGAATGAGCTCTTGAATAGGGTGGCTTGGATTTCCAAGGTTGGGCACATCAAAGAACCAACCCATGCCTAGGCCAATGAGAAGACCCAAGCCCATTAGCGGCAACGCTGTCACGTAGGAAATGGCGGCCTTCCACAGTAACTGAAAAAACCCTTGATTCCAGCGTAAACCCGTCAGATCCATGATTGCGCCCATTGAAAGTCCGCGCCAGCGCGCCCATGCAAGCGCGCCTAACGCGGCGAACATGAGTGCGCCTGAGAGCACCAAACGCCATGGCGATTCTGGGTCCACCGGCACCAACATGGCGGCGAATTGCAATCCCAAGAACAAGACAAACCATGCCACAAATGTTTCGCCCAAGATGAGCGATGTGTTGGCGCGCGATGTGATTGCGGAACTAATTTTGCGCCTGAGCCCCATCACGATCAGCGTGATCAACGCGGCAATACCGCATGCGCCAAATCCCATGAACCAGATCGCGGCCACGCCCAACACCACCATGAATATCAAGTCGCTTTTTTGCAACTCGCTCAACGCGTGTTCGTCGGCAGAAATTTTTGCTTGCGCGAATGTCCCAAACCAGCCAAGTCGCTGCTGCAACAATTCAAATTGTTCTTTGGTTGGCGGTGCCGCCTGCGCCGATGTGGCAATGCCCTCTGTCGCAGCTGATGGATGCGCGCTTGCGTCCGCCGCTGGCCATGCGTTCACGACGGCGCTTGTGGCATTTAGCAACGCCGCGTAGTTGGATTTATCATTGGCTTTATCATTGGCTTTATCATTGGCTTTACCACTGGACACATCAATAGAGTCGCCACTGTCAATGTCAAACCCTTTTGCCGCCAACTCAATTTGTGCAACGGCCTCGGCTTTCATTCCAAAGTTGACCATCACAATCGCGCTGGCAAGTTGATCTAAAGGCGCATCGCCTAAAACCAAATCCTGCTCCGTAGTTGCGGTAGCCGGCGCGGCCATGGAACGCGCCACCACCAACAATCGCCCGCGCAACTCCGTGCTGGAAGAAACATGCTCCTCTTGAAGCGGCTCGCTCTCCGCTTCGGCTTCCTGTATATCTGGCTTCATGGCATGCGCGTCATCGGCGCCAGCCAACTTGCTCTGCGTATCTGTTTGCGCCAAGTCGCCTTCGCTGTCTTTAGGATTCGCCCGATGCGGCACATAAATCGACACGCCAGCAACCCCAAGAATCAGGACCCAAATGGCTACGGCGTGTAGAAATCGCTGCATTCCAGCACAATAGCGGGTTTCAGCGCGCCGCGAACTACTTGCCCGCGGCTGAAAAATCCCCGACTTAGTTGCAAAGATCCCAGAATCCATCGCCAAAAAACTGCCCCGCCGCTTGACAGAAACGGCAAAGTTTCTATCCTCCTCGACCCGGCATATTCGCCGGAAACAAATCAAATGCCACGCCAAACCACATTTATCAAGCCAGGCTCGACCAAACTTTCTTGGAGGCATGTCGATGCAACCAAAATGGTTCTGGGTCGACTCGCAA
>CANJIC010000263.1 GCA_947474205.1 Planctomycetaceae bacterium
GATGCCCGACGCGCCAAGCTGTACTTCTTGCGTGAACGCACCGGCAAGAGCCGTCGTTTGCGTGATCAACGCCGCGGTCTCAAGGGCTTGGAAGCCGCTTTGCAAGCCACGGACACGACACCGCAACCAGCGGCGGAATAAGCCTTTTTTATTGGTTTTGAACAATCGCCCCAAGCAACCCTTGGGGCGATTTTATTTTTTAATTCCAATCGCTCCGCGCAATTGAAACGATTTTAATTTTCAAGTCCACTCGCTCCGCGCAATTCAAACATGCGCATGGCGACCGCGCCAATGCTGCGTCTTCATGCGCAAGAAATTTTATATTTCAATTCTTTGGCGCGCCAAATCAACTTGGCAAACTTTGCGCTCTGCAACATCACGCAGTCGACGTAGTGCGCCGCGACACGATTGCAGTTACTCCGAGACCTTGGGCGCCGGCAACTCCCGCAAATAAATATTTGCAAACTCAATCGGTGCTCCGTGATGTTGCAGCGCGATCGAACCATCCACAGGAACTCCAGGAAGTCTGGCGTTGTTTAAAACCGTTTTGCCATTCAACACAACGGTCAGGCGCTCGCCTTGCATTTTTATTTTCATGCGATTCCATTTGCCTGGCGGCGCGTCCGCATTTTCCGATGGCGTCACGCCCGCGCGCACTTGGGCGGACTGCGAAGGATCTGTTCGATACCCATACACCTCACCGCTTCCAATTGGCCACGACCAAATGTTCACCTGGCTTTTATCATTGCCGCGCAAATAAATTCCGCTGTCACCAAACTCGTCAATCTCAACCGTCTCTTGCTTGCCATCGGCGCCCACGGGAGTTGTTCCATCTTTGCGCACAACAGGAACTCTGGCTTTGTGCGAGCTTCCGCTCCAACGCCAATCAATCATCAATTCAAAATCGGCATACTTGTTCACGCTCCACAACGTTTCGCCACGGCCGTCATAGGTCAACTTCCAATCCTCCACTTTCCAATGGCCTGCAAGTCCGGTCTGCTCCGTCCAACCTTGCAAGGAACCAGTAAAAATGCTGCGAAATCCCTCATCTTGTATGCATTTTGCGTCAGGCGCCAGCGGCTCGCCGGCGGGTAATTCTTGAATTCGGATGTTTCGAAAATGAACCGGCGAACCTTCGCTCTCAAGGCAAATAAATCCCTCGCGCGGATTCACATCAAAGGCGCCGCTGACTTCTTTTCCATTGATGGCCAACTTTATGGTTCCGTCGATGGCCGTCACGCGGTAGTGATTCCATTCGCCCGCGCCCTTGGTGCGATTCTCACTTGGCAAACAACGCGCCCAACCCGCGGGGTGCGGTCGATCCGGCTTCATGGTGGCGCCGTGAATGGAAAAAATATCGCCTTGGCTTGTGTACATTAATTTGTCGCCTTCGCGCATTTCCTCACCCAACATAATTTGCACTTCAACGCTGCGCGTAAATGGCTGGCCCTTAGCCGTGATAGGGTCGCTCCAAATAAACAATCCCGCGTTGCCCGTTGGACTTTCATGCATCCACTCAAGTTCCAAAACAAAATTACGATAGGACTTCTCGGTTCGCAACACGCCGGTGGGAATGCCGGTGCAATAAATTTCGCCGTTCTTGGCGCTCCACGTTTCTGGCGCGGTGTTGACATTCACCCAACCCGACAAATCTTTTCCGTTGAAGAGCGGCGCGAACCTATCCGCGGACATCACAGTGAGGGGCATGGCTTGATCTGTTTGCGCGGCGGTAGTTTGCGCAGTGGTAGTTTGCGCGGTGGTAGTTTGCGCAGTAGTAGTTTGCGCGGCGGTAGTTTGCACGGCGGTCACTGTTGCCGCATGCAAAGAAATTGTGGAAATTTGAGCTGGAGTAGCCGCAACAATTGAAAGCGCGACCATTGAAGCAGCCAATCCAAACGCGGCAAAATGATGTGTTTGCATGTGTGCAATCTAACTTGCCGCGCGTTCTGTGTGCGGACGCAATCCACGAAGACATGGCCATTTCAAATACATGATTGCGGCGCTTGGAATGAAATTGAAATAGCGTGAAATGAAATCATGCGCGCCCGCGCGCAGTGCTTACCATGTCGGTGTGAATATCCATGTCCTACATGATTGCCGCGTGCTTGCCAATTTGACTGGCCAAACGCAATTGCCCTGCGACGGAATTGTCTCACGCCTTGGTCAAGCCAATGACATCGCTGCGGCGTGGATTGATGGCAACCCACTGAGCGAGAACTTTGTCGCGGATGTCGATCAAGTTTCGCCGCGCCTTCTGATGTACAGCGGCACGCTTTCAAGCAGCCTGTTTGGCGAGGACCCGCGCACGTGGCTTAAGCCTGGCCGCGTCGCGCTGGATGCGTTCGCCGATCGCGTTCTTCCAACGCTGCAAAATGCGAATCGCACAATTTGTTTTCGACTACACGCGCGCCATGTCCTAAGCGATCCGCAAGGCGCGCTTCGATTTATGTTGGATCACGCGCAGCAGCCATTTGAAATTGCGCTCAGTCCCGCCGACATGATCACGCCCGACATGGTTGGAACCATTGACGATCACCTGCGCCGAATGTTTGAGTCATTGGCGCCGCGCGCCGCAATGGTTTTTTTAAACGACATACGCCTGAACGCCGCCGGCCAAGCGCGCAGCGTGGCGCTGGGTGATGGAATATTGCCTCAAGAACTTGTCCTGTCATTGATCCGTGAGCATGTGCCGGCAAACACCCCCGTTGTTTTGCCGCCGCACAAGTTGGAACAGCAGCTGAAATGGCTGCGATTTGAGCACAACCAAGCCATTTCCAAGTAAGGCCCAAAGGCTGCTCAATGGCGCCATTCGCCACTGATTCATGCAAGGTTTTCACTTGCACAACCCGTCACATAAACGCTTGGCTTAGGGCTTCCAAACCAAAAATTTGCGCGCGCCACACAAATTCCAAAGACATTTCATTGGACTCCCGCCATTTGAGAGTTACAATATAAATGCAATGCCCACAAGGATACGGGTGTTTGGAGGTACGTCAGGATGACATCGCACGCATCAACA
>CANJIC010000264.1 GCA_947474205.1 Planctomycetaceae bacterium
GGTTGCGGCGCGCTGGGTGACATGGGTTGCCACATTTTGGATAACGCATTCATGGCGGCCAAACTTGGTTTGCCATTGTCGGTGCGTTGCGATTGCAGCGACGCCACAGAGGATGAATTTCCAACCAAGGAAACCATCACGCTGAAATATGCGGCCACGGATCGCACCGTTGCTGAAGGCGTGACCGTGATGTGGTACGACGACAAACTGTTGCCAACCAACGCCGCGCTTGGAATTCCTGACGGGTTTGATATTCGCAGCAACGCGTCGGCAGTGATTGGCGAGAAGGGCGTTATGTTGTGTCCGCTGGATCCAGAATATGACAAGGACACCGGCAAAGTCACTTTGTCAGATGAACCGCTGGTGTGGGACAACAACAAGGTAGCGATGAAGTTGAATTTGCCAAAGTTGCCTGAGCGCAATCATTGGTTCCACTGGGTGGATGGATGTTTTGGAAAGACAAAGCCAGAGGCGAATTTTCAATTTGCAGGATTGTTGTGCGAAAGTCTTAGTGTTGGCGCGGCGGCAAGCCACTTCGCCAATCGCGATTTGCAATATGACCACAAGAATTTCTCATTCACCAATGAGCCCAAGGGCGCGCAATACTTGAAGACCAAGTACCGCGATGGTTGGAGCGTGAAAGGACTTTCGTAACCCGCAATCGGGCGTGTTTTCAAATCAAAAAGCAAGGGCGCGGGTTGGAGTCATGCATGCACATTGCGTGCAAGCGTGATCCCGTGTTTCAACGCGCGCGCACGGTCTCGGGCAGCGTTGGCACCAATCCAACAAGCGGACTTTTTTCATCGGCTTGAATTTGCACAAGCACAAGCGGAGTGGGTTGGAAATAGCGCAGCAGGCCGCCGCTAAATGGAGTTCCACCCGATTGGTCCCACATGGAATCGAGCGGAACAACAACGGTTTGACCCGCGAGAAGTTCCGGAATGTGAACCACATAGCGTTGATTGAGCCATAGGTCAAAATTTTTATAGTTGACCGCGGTTGAGTTGATAATTTTTAAAGCATCTGGTTGGGGAATCACTTGTATTTGCACCACGCTGCCTTGGGGAAGCTCAAAGGGGTAAGGGCGCGTGGCTTTTTCTGGCTCATAGGGAACCATGGTGCACGAAACGACCGCGCTGAGAACAAGCGTCATGTTTGCAAGCCACTGAAACTTTTTTAGAAATTCGAGAATCATGACATTGGAAAGCATAGCGACTGCAATATGCTTGATGGCGTGAGTGTTTCCCTAGAACCAGAAGGCCAGATGCCGCGCGCGCCATTTGAAATGGCGGCGGAAGTGGCGCGCAATTTTAAAATTGATGCGCGCATTCCCGCCACCGTTCCTGGGTTTGACGCGCCATTTTTCCAAGCGGGGTTGGCTGGCTACAGCGATGGCGCCATGCGTTTGATTGCGCGGGGTCACGGCGCGCCTTTTTGTATTACCGAAGCGTTGCTTGATCAAACGTTGATCAACGGTGGAAAAGGCCGGCGCAAAGAGGATCCAGATTTAATTGCAAGTGAATGTGGACTTGGCGAAGTTGATGACAACAAGGTCGCCGGTTTGGATGACCACCCAATCGCGGGGCAATTGATGGGCACGCACCCCGACGAGATGGCCAAAGCCGCGTTGATTTTGGTGAAGATGGGCTACGACGTAATCGATGTCAATTTGGCGTGTCCAGTGAAAAAAATTAAGAAGTCCAATCGCGGGGGACATTTTTTGGCGCATCCGCAAAAAGCCATGGAAGTGTTAAAGGCCGTGCGCGACGCGGTTCCAAAAAATATTCCATGCACCGTGAAAATGCGTCGCGCATGGGATGACACGCCCGAGATGGCGCGCAACTTTGAAATCGTGTTCGACTCCGCCTATGAAATTGGATACGCATGGGCTGTGGTGCACGCGCGCACCGTGCTTCAGAAATACCAAGGCTTTGCCAAATGGGAAGTGCTCACGGATATTGTGGCGCGGCGACCCGATCGAATTGTCATGGGCTCTGGCGATATTTGGTGCGCCGCGGATATTTTTCACATGTTGCATGCGTGCGGAGTTCACGCGGTCAGCGTGGCCCGCGGTTGCATTGGCAATCCGTGGATATTCACCCAGGCGCGCGCCTTGATGGCGGGCAATGCGACGCGGCTTCCCGCAATTTGGGAACAGCGCGACGCGCTTTTGAAACATTGTCTATTTGCGGAAACAATTCATGGTGAACGCAATGCTGGCCGGCGCATGCGCAAGTTTGGAATTAAATTTGCCGCGCATCATCCGCGCCAGCACGAGGTGAAAAACGCTTTCATTCAATGCGTGACTATGGACGATTGGCGCAATGTGATTGAGCAATTTTACGGCGCCGCCGCTTCGCCAATGGGCGATGTGGTGAGCACTTCTTGTTGAGCAATCTGCATTGGCATAAGTGCGAATATGGACACCGCGCCTGGAGCCGGATCTTCCTCCGGGTTTCCCAAGCGTCCGACAACAATGCTTGATCCAAATATGGCGACCGCGTGGCCAGCGAGTTGTTGCTCGGCGCAATCGGGCGCAGCAAGTCGCTCAACATTCCAAGTGCCGTTGGTGAATGGCGTTCCTACGAATGCGGCTCCTGCAAGTCGGCCCGCAAGCGAGTCACTGCTTGCGCCAAACACCGCGCGTTGTTGATGCAGCGCAAGCGAGCAACCAAATGAATCGCCTTGCAATGTATTGGCCGGCATGATGGTGGACACGCATCGCCAGCCATTGTCTGCATGTTCAAATTCAAATACCGCGCCGCGCGCGTCAAAGTCTGTTTGCTGTGGCCGCGTAAGTCGAGGCGCTCCAACAAGCACGCGGCCCTGATTCACGGCGACCGCGTTGCCAAACCATCCGCGACCTCCAACTGGACAAGACAGCGTGGTGTCAAGCGTCCATCCACTTGCGTTGCGCGAGAAAATAAAGGCGCGGCCAGAAAAATTTCCATCAGTTCGATCGCCTGGCGCGCCAACAATAATTTTCCCCGCGTCAATCGCCACGGAAAGTCCAAA
>CANJIC010000265.1 GCA_947474205.1 Planctomycetaceae bacterium
TGTTCCTTCTGTATCCGCCAGACCCGCGCACGGAAAAAGCCACCATGCGCGAAGCCATGATGTGCCAGCGCGAAGGCATCACCATTAATATTATTTTGCTGCCCTCATGGAGCCAGACACAAGAAGATGTTTCATTCGCGCAACGCATGGCGCAAACCACCGGCGGCCGCGTCATGTTCGCTGGCGGTGAAGACTTGGACCGATTTGTAGTGTGGGACTATGTGAATCGACGGCGCAGCATTTTGGGCTAAGTCCATTCATTGCGGGGCACTCAGCCGCTTCCCTTGCGCAATATTCAACAAATACGCTTGTTTTATGCTTCAATCCACTTGCCAACATTGCTATTCTCTGAGTCCATGTGGTCCCCACTTTGGTGGCCAATTTGGATTGAAATGACCATCAACAGAGATTAGGAAATGACATGTCCCAAATGCGCACGTCGGATCACAATTCAGCCATGATCAACAATGTCCGCGCTAGCGATGTTTTTGGAACGCTGACATTTTGCGGCGACACCATGCTCAAGCGTTTGCCCAGCGACGTGTACGCCAGCATTCAGCGCACCATTCATGACGGTCGCTCGCTTGATCCCGCCGTGGCCAACACTGTTGCCGTTGCAATGAAAGATTGGGCGGTTGAAAATGGCGCCACGCATTATTGCCATTGGTTTCAACCACTCACAGGTATGACGGCGGAAAAGCACGACGCCTTTCTTTCCATCTTGGGCGACGGCACGGCGATTGAAAAACTTTCCGGCGAGCAACTTATTCAAGGCGAACCAGACGCCAGCAGTTTTCCTTCCGGCGGAATTCGCGACACCTATGAGGCCCGCGGCTACACCGCGTGGGACGCCACAAGTCCAGCCTTTTTGCTGCGAAATCCAAGCGGCGTGACCACGCTCTGCATTCCAACCGCGTTCGTTAGTTGGACCGGCGAGGCGCTGGATAAAAAAACTCCGCTGCTGCGCTCCATTCGCGCGGTGAACAATCAAGCGCTGCGTATTCTCAAATTTTTCGGCACCGACACCGGCGTCACACAAGTCATCACCACGCTTGGTTGCGAACAGGAATATTTTCTGGTCGACCGCGATCTGTTCAACGAGCGTCTTGACTTGGTCATCACTGGCCGCACGCTTATTGGCGCGCCCGCGCCCAAGGGCCATCAATTGGATGACCATTACTTTGGCGCAATTCCAGATCGCGTGATTTGTTTCATGACCGACGCCGAGACGCGCTTGTTTGAACTTGGCATTCCAGTAAAGACGCGCCACAACGAAGTTGCGCCTGGTCAATATGAGATTGCGCCAACATACGAAAACGCGAACATTGCCGCCGACCATCAAATGTTGTGCATGCACATTCTGCGCATGACCGCGCGCGAGCATGGCTTTGAATGCTTGATCCACGAGAAGCCTTTCGCTGGCGTCAACGGCAGCGGCAAGCACAACAATTGGAGTTTGTCCACCAACACGGGCGTGAATTTGCTTGATCCACGCGAGGAAACGCATAACAATTTGCAGTTCCTCACGTTCTTGTGCGCCGTCATCCGCGCCATTGACACGCACGCCGATCTGCTTCGCGCCAGCATTGCGACGGCCGCCAACGACCATCGCTTGGGAGCCAATGAAGCGCCGCCTGCGATCATGAGTATTTATCTTGGCTCCATGCTCACGGATATTTTGGATCAACTTGATTCAGGCGCGCCCAAGAAAACAATTCGCGGTGGCAACTTGGATCTTGGCGAGAAGACGCTGCCACTTCTTCCACGCGCGGCCAGCGATCGCAATCGCACCAGTCCATTTGCGTTCACCGGCAACAAGTTTGAGTTTCGCGCCGTGGGCAGCAGTCAAAGCGTGGCGTGGCCCAACACGGTTCTGAACACCATGATCGCCGAGAGTTTGGATTTTGTCGCCACGGAACTAGAAAAGAAAGCCGGCAAAAATCCATCCGAAGCGAAAATGGAAAGCACCGTGCGCAGTGTGCTGAAAGATATTGTCAAGAAGCACCGCCGCGTGTGCTTTGACGGCGACGGATATTCAGAGGCCTGGCACAAGGAGGCCGCCAAGCGCGGTTTGCCCAACATGCAAAGCACCGCAGAATCGCTTCCCTGCTTTGACACAAAGAACGCGCGCGATTTGTTCGCCAAGTACCACGTGCTTTCCGCTGTTGAACTGAACGCGCGCGCCGAGGTGTTGATGGAAACTTATGTAAAGGTTGTTCGCATTGAGGCGCGCACGCTGATCGCCATGGTGAAGAAGAGCGTGCTTCCAATCGCAAGCCAATGGCAAGCAACATTGGCCGACAATGTTGGCGCATGCCACGCGGCTGGCGTGGAGTGCCCAGAAGATGAGGCCGCGCTGAAGTCGTGGATGAAAAATGTTTCAAATTTACGCGCCGCGCTTTCCAGTCTGGAGCACGCCGAAAGCAAACACATCGCCGACTATGCCAAGCACATGCGCCAAGTGCGCGACGACGTTGTGCCCGCCATGGCGCAAACTCGCTTAGCCTGCGACGCCATTGAACCGTGGGTTCCAAATGAACTTTGGACCCTTCCAACCTACGCCGAGATGTTGTTGAATCGCTAAACCTGATTTATTTTGCGCTGATTTCAAGTTTTTCCAAACATTCCATGAATTCTTGCACGAACCCGTCCCTCAAGACGGGTTCGTTTTCATATACTTCCCCACCCTCAAGCCTTCGCTTGAATTCATCAAAGAGAGACACCAATGAGCACATCACCAGCAACCGTCGAATCCAACCAGGTCAAAATTGAAGACGCGGGTCCTGCCCGTAAGAAAATCACGGTCACGGTTTCCGCCGACGCCGTAAAGGCGCGGCTTGAGACTGGATTCGGCTCGCTGAAAAATGAAACCGCGCTTCCAGGATTTCGCAAAGGCCGCGCGCCGCGTGAACTTTTGCAGCGCCGCTTTGGAGACGCGCTCTTAAAGGAAACGCGCGATCAAATTTTGTCAGAGGCCTACGGTCAAGCCATCGAAGCCAACAAGTTGCAA
>CANJIC010000266.1 GCA_947474205.1 Planctomycetaceae bacterium
AATCGCCGCCGAGGAAAATGAATTGACCGTGGCGTTCGCTTCAAGTCAAACCGCCGATGGTGAAATTGATTTGGGCGCGTGGGGTTCAAGCGGCATGCAAAATATCACGCCGCTGTGGATGTTGAAATATCTGCCCAACATGTTGGCCTCGCATGTCTCCATTATTCATGATTGCCAAGGTCCATCCAATACCATCACTTGCGGTGAGGCCAGCGCGTTGCTATCGATTGGCGAAAGCATGCGCGTGATTGGCCGCGCCGCCGCCGACTGCTGCTTGTCTGGTGGCGTTGAAAGCAAAGTGAACTTAATGGGTGTGTTGCGCCAATTTTATTCCAAGCGTTTGGCCACGGCTTCTCTGAGCGACGATCCATCAAGCATCATTCGTCCATTCAATCCAAGCGCCACTGGTGGCATGGCGGGCGAGGGCGGCGCCATTTTGGTGCTTGAAGAATTGGAAAGCGCGCGCGCCCGCGGCGCCAAAATTCAGGTTGAATTGGCTGGTTTTGGGGCCAGTCAAAGTTTTTGCCAAGACACCGTTGGCATTGGCGCGGAGGTTGATGGCGCCGGTATTGCGCAGGCCATAGAGACCGCGTTGCACGAGGCCGGCGTGAAGCCCGCCGATGTGGACGCGATTGTTCCGTTTGGTTGCGGCGTGCCTGGCATTGACGCCAGCGAAGCCGCGGCTTTAAGAAAAGTTTTTGGCGAGCGTGTTTCAAAAATTCCCCTGGTCACTATTTCAACCGTCACAGGAAATTGCGGCGCGGGCTTTGGCGGAGTTGCCGCCAGTGTGGCGGTGCAATGTTTGCGCGAGCAAAAATTGCCGGCGCGCATTCAAGGCGGCAAGGCTGGCGAAAGTGTTGGCGGCGTTGATGGCGCCAGCATTGGAGCGCGCGACGCGAAGTTGAACACCATTGTTGTGACCACCACAAGTTTGGGCGGACAAAATGCCGCCATTGTTCTGCGGAGGATTTCATGAGCGAGCCACGCGTGGTTGTCACGGGCATGGGTTGGGTCACCAGTCTTGGCCACACGGTCGACGGTGTGTGGAAGCGCCTCATGAATTCCGAAAGCGGCATGGCGCCCATCACGCATTTCAAGGCCGCCACATTTCCAACTTCGTTCGCCGCCGAGGTGAAACCCGACTTTGATTACCGCACATTCTTGAACGATCCAAAGGTGCACGCCACCACCGCGCTCAATGCGCAATTTGCATTGGGCGCCGCGCGGCAAGCCTGGAATCAGGCTGGATTTCACACAAATCCGCCCAAGGACCCGCGGCGCGTTGGCTTGTATTTAGGCGCCGGCGAAGGCGTTCTTGATTTTGACAATTATGCCGGCGCGTTAATTTCGGCGTGGGACGCCACCACGCAAAAAGTGGACGGCGTGCGTTGGGCCAAGGCCGCGCTGGCGCGTCTTGACGCATTCAAAGAAATAGAGCAAGAGCCAAACATGTCGCTGGCGCACTTGGCGCGCGAGTTTGGAATTCGCGGACCCGCGTCCAATTGTTTAACCGCGTGCGCCGCCAGCACGCAAGCCATTGGCGAAGCGTTCAGCATGATCCGCCGCGGCGACGCCGACATCATGATGTCGGGTGGAACGCACACCATGATTCATCCGCTGGGCGTGACGGGTTTCAATCGCCTCACCGCGCTGAGCACTTTCAAAGGTGATCCAACATTGGCAAGCCGTCCATTCTGCATGAGCCGCGACGGCTTTGTCATGGGCGAGGGCAGCGGCATGGTGATCCTGGAAAAACTTGAGCACGCATTGGCGCGTGGCGCCACGCCGCTTGCGGAAGTGATTGGTTACGGATCCAGCGCCGACGCTTTTCGCATCACGGACATTCAGCCCGAAGGTCGCGGCGCCGCGGCCGCCATCAACGCCGCTTTGCAACAAGCCCACATTGATCCCGCCGCCGTTGGTCCTGACGGTCGCCCGCTTATTCATTACATCAGCGCGCATGGCACGGGCACAAAGGAAAATGATTCCATTGAAACGCGCGCCGTGAAAGTGGTCTTTGGCGAACGCGCCAAGCACATTCCAATGAGCAGCATTAAGAGCATGATGGGCCACTTAATCGCCGCCGCCGGCGCGGTGGAATTTATGACGTGCATTCTGGCCATTCAACATGGCATGTTGCCACCCACACGCAATCACCACGATCCCGATCCCGCGCTCGACCTTGACTATGTTCCAAATGTCGCGCGCAAATGCGCCGTGGACACATGCATCAGCAATTCATTTGGTTTCGGCGGGCAAAATGATACTCTTGTGGTGACGCGTTACAAAAACTCGTAAGTCATTTGTTTCTGGGTGTACTTCATGACAAGCACAATTGAGACTGGAACAATTCCAAAGCAAGTTCTTCGCCGCAGGTGGATTATAAAAATTTCCCTAGCGCTGGTTTTCTTGGCGGCGATTTTTGTATTGTCCAAGCGATCGCCTTCGTGGTTTCAACACAACTTCACAAGCGACGCGGCCATGGAAACCCGCGGCGCGGATTTTGAGCAGGGTGTAGCCGCGCAATTCACCAAAGTGCGTGGGCAAGATTCCGCGTGGTCTATTCGTATTACAGAAAAAGATATGAACGAATGGCTGGCCTCGCGCTTGCCCAAGTGGCTGGAGCATCAAGGCAAGAGCGCGCAAGAATGCAATCGCAAAGTGCAAGTGCGCTGCCGCGAGGATCGCATGGACATTGCGGCGGAAAATTCCTGGGGAGTGGGAGTGCTTGAGTTCATGCCAAAGATGTACTCCACCACCAAAGACAACATCACTGTTGAAACATTGAATGTGTCGCCAACATCCGCGGCCATTGGTTCATTATTTATTCCAACATTCATCATTTCCACATTTGGCCCGACGGACATGTTTGAATCACTGCACAGTTCCCAGTTCCGCCTTGCCGATGGCCGACGCGTGCAGGTGAAAGATGTTGAAGTGTTGCCCGGTGAAATCCGCATGCAACTGGAAACTTCACCTACAAAAAATTAGGTTGTCCTGCGGAATTG